>CAYWIH010000154.1:0-10979 GCA_964458305.1 uncultured bacterium
TACGTGCTTGGATGGCACCACAAGACCAACCCCACGAAAACTTAACATTCCCAGAAGAAGTACTACCTCGCGGTAACGCTCTCTAAGAATTTAGGTTTTCTTTTTTGGTTTAAGTAATTTGAAATTTTTTAACCCCCGAGGTTTAGCTTTGGGGGATTTTTTTATTTGTGTTAAAAATGATTTGTTATGACTAATAGCAAAATATTGAGAATTTTGTCAGAAATAAGTAAATATAACTATATATATCGAAAGATTTTGTAATTACTACTTATTTTGTATCCTAGAAGTAGAGGGTGAAGAAAAACTGCAGAAAAAGAGGAGATACAAGTAAATTCGGAACTTCGCTCCCAATGGATCGGTCGGATTTTAGAAAACAGAAAGAGAAAATGAAAATGAAAACTAAAATTTATGCAATTTTAGGGATAGTAGCGATCGCCCTATTTCCGGCAACCGTCAAAGCCGAAAATCCCCAACACTTAGAACAATTGCTATCTACTCGCGAATGTATGGGTTGCGATCTTAGGGGTGCAGATCTAAGAGACACCCACTTAATCGGAGCAGACTTAAGAAATGCCGATTTAAGAGGAGCGAACTTATTAGGAGCAAACCTTGAAGGTGCTGACTTGACAGGAGCAAACCTCGAAGGTGCTAACTTAACAGAAAGTTTTTTAACTAATGCCAGTTTCGAGCAAGCCAACCTCGATCGAGTTGATTTTACTCACGCAATGATTTACGATGCTAACGTTTCTGGAGCATCGATGGAAGAAGTAGATTTAACTCACGCTCAAATCTTTAATACAGGAATTAGCGTTGGTGGTTCCGAAGAATGATAAATATATCTAATCGAAGACTAGAGCTATCAAAGCTCTAGATCTTGAAATATTGTAATTGCTCAAAACTTATCTTCGGTCTGATAATGCAGGTTCAAAAGTCCAGGGAAAAGCTCTGTACTGAATATAAAATCCTAGTAAAACTAAGAAAAGAATAACTACACTACCGATACCCAGAGTACTGGGAATCCAAAAAACAGCTTCAATACGATTAATTTTACCCGGTTCGAGCTGCCAAATAAGTTGATGTCCCTCATCGAGGACTTGGGGAATTAGAGAATTTTTATCGACAACGTTCTTAGCACCCAAAGGAGTATTTAAAATTAATTGTAGATCCACGCTCGATTTAGGATCGACGATTAAATTATTTTCAGGTTGAGACAGAAGATTAAAAGAGCGCAAATCTAGAGCCAAGTTCAAGCGATCGCGCTCTAGTAAGAAGAAATTACTTTGGTTTAAAGATATTCCACCATAAAGTTGTTCGCTTGCGGGTTGTTCGACTTTTGATAATTGAGAAATCGATTGTGAATTGGGGTTAAAAAGACTGTTAAATTTATCAGCTAATTCATTACCGTTATTAAAAGGAACAGTAATCAGAACTTCCCTCGGCGAAAGTAATTCGGTTTTACCTTGTAAAGCTTGCGATCGCTCTTCGATACTACTCAACCATGCTCGAGTTACTTCAGGGCTGAGATCGATTAATTGGTCTTTTAATTCGATGCGTTGGACGATCGTACCCCGATGCTGACCTTGAAAATTAATACCAACATCGTAATTAACACAACCGCCCAAAAAAACTAAAATTGTCAAAACAAAGGGTAAAAGCAAGAGAAAACCTTGATTGTGGTTTGTGCTGCGCGACTGAAATTGTTTGCGATCCACGATTGCTTCGTCCAAATTAATGCTTATCGATCGTCAGTTTCCCACAGCAGCATCCCTCTTTTCAAATTTTAAGGTAACAAGTAAAGAGTAAAACTAAATTATTAAAAACCAGCAAACTCGTTACTCGTTACTCGATCGCTTTAGTCTTCCCAATCTTCGTTACTTGCGGTACTACCACCACCAACAGTAACTAAATCGATTTGTTGGCGATAGTAATCGACGCTTTTGACCTCTACTTCGACGCGATCGCCGAGTCGATAAGCAATGCGATTTTTGCGGCCTACCAAACAACTGTGACGAGAGCGATACTCGTACCAATCATCCTTGAGAGAACTGACATGAACCAAACCCTCTACTAATAAATCTTCAATTTCGACAAAAAAGCCGTAAGATTGAACTCCAGTAATCAAACCTTGAAAGATTTGCCCAGTGCGCTCCTTCATTTTTTCAGCTTTTTTGAGCCCCTGAAGATCTCGCTCGGCATCTTCTGCTAATTTATCTCGATCGTTGAGGTGAGATATTAAAGAATGAGATTCGAGATCTAATTGAGAGTGAATTTGAGGGGGCAAAACGTTCCAGTTAATTTTGCCGTGACAAGTGCTGCTAGTTAAATTGACACTTTGTTTAACTCTGCTGTGACGGCGATCTCGTCCCTGCTCGAATACAGCTTTTAATACTCTTTGTATAAATAAATCTACGTAACGTTGTCCCGGAGAAACACAATGAGTATAACCATCGCTATAAGCAAGACCGAAATGAGTACCCGGGTGGCTGATATATCTGACTTGTCTTAAAGTAGACTGGAGCAAATAATTAAGGATTTTGTTGGCAGAAGATTTAGTAAATTCTTGGGTTAAATTTTGATAGTCGAGAGGACTAATTTCTTCTTCTGAAGAAAGTTTTAAATTCAATCCCAAATTACCGCCTAATTTTAGTAAATCTTCTAGTTCTTCCCAATCTGGATCTGGTTGGGTGCAATATATTGCTGGTACGCCCAAAGCAGATAAATGTTCGGCTACTACCTTACCGACTAAAATTACTAACTCACAAAGAAATGCTCTGACGGGTTCGTATGAGGCTACTAATATTGCCCCCAATCTGCTTTCATCTTTATAAGTAGATTGAGTATGAGCCACAGTTATTTCAAAACCGCCTCTTTGCAAGCGTTGCGCTTTGACCAGGGGACTGAGGGAAAATATCAAGTCTCCTAACATATCTTTAACCCTAACCATTTCTGATTCTACTTCATCGGGATTTCCCAACATAGTTTGTACTTGACCGTAACTGAGGAGGTGGTCTACATTAACCAGACTTGGCAAGATTTCAAACTCGACTACAGAACCTTTTTCGTCAAAAGTAAGAAATACAGACACGGCCGCGCGGTCTTTACCTGGCAATAAAGAAGAAGCAATAGTGATTTCTTCTGGAAACAAAGGTAAGATTTTATCTCCTAAATAAATTGCCGTACCTCTTCTTTTTGCTTCGAGATCTAAAGGTGATTCCGGTTCGACATAGCGAGCTACATCGGTGATATGGACTCCTAATTGCCATTGACCGGTATCTGTTTTTTCGAGAGTAAAGGCATTTTCGATCGAAGGGATATCGCCGCGATCGTTTTCTGCTTCTATGGCTAGGGTGAGTAAATGTCTCAAGTCTTGTCTTTTTTCATTTTCACCACAATCTAAATTGGGAGCGATCGAGGAAGCGGCTTTAATTACTTGTTCGGGAAAAGCGATCGGCAAATCATGCTTCGAGCATATGATATCTGTGTCTGCGGCTTGTTCTGCATCAGATCCTAAAATTCGTTTGACTTTACCTACCGGAGGATGGGAACCGATCGGATAGCGCAAGACTTCGACATGAACTAAATGATCGATCGCCGTTTCGAGATTGTTGCCATTTTGTTTGAGAAACAATTCAAATAAAAGCCGATCGTCGAGGGGAACGGCACTAAAATCGCCGTTATTTTTTTTAACTGTTGCTAGTAAAGACGGGTTAGCTCGCTCTAAAATTAGTTTTACTTCTCCTTCTGGAGAGCGGCGACGAGTTCCCTCTTTAATGATTTTTACCAAAACTCGATCGCCGTTCCATGCATTAGAAAGATGACTTTCTCTAATGTAAATGTCGTCAGCTTCTTCTACATTTTGAATTGCAAAACAAAATCCTTTACTGGAGCAACGCAGTTTGGCTTCTACTACATCATCTTCAAGTATTCGACGATACTTCCCTCTTTCTTTACTGAGAATTCCGATTTTTTCTAAAATATCTAAGGCAATTTGGAGTTTTTCTATACTTTCGGCCTCTTCGCAACCTAGTTTTTTCTCCAATACTTTGCCTGCGACTAATTTATCCTCACTAAAATGAGATAGTAATGTAGCGATTGAAAATTCCATTGAGAATAATCCTTTTTATTTGTTCTTGGTTCTTTCTCGACTGTGGAAGCGGCACTGTTGTCAACGCTTCTTATTTGTTTTTCGATCGCGGCACTTTTATGAGTAATAATCCCTAACAACAAGGCAGATCTTAGTTTTTGCGATCGATTTTTCTTCGACCTTAATATTTGTAAGGATTTTTTAAGGACAAAGACCAAAAGTTCGACTGACCCAGATCTACAATTGATAATAGCAGGACTGTCTGTAATCTTTTATCTTCGTTGTTAACGGTTCAAATCTCTTTAACGAGATCGATCGATGGGATATTCTCTGTTAGTTTACCCCGTTCTAGTGCCGCCAAAAACAATTTTATTTTTTGAACGATTGTGGCAGCATAAGCGAAAAGTTATTTTAACTCTAGCGGTCGGATGAAGTTACAGCTAGATAAGATAACAATCGATTAACCACTTTTTATCTAAACAGTTTGGCGACTATAGACAGTCTTTAACCATTTTAATTTCTAGTTGTCTTTTAGCAAATCGGTTTTTTAAGATTATTTTGAAATACGATCTATCTATCATTTTTTAATCAAATTAGATTAACTTTGAGATCGAGTAAAATTGACGAGAAAAAATTTGATGTTAACTCAATTTAGAGTTCGCTACCCTAAAGGAAGTCTGATTAGCGACTTAGTTCGGATCGATCGCGGTCAATATATTGTCAAAGCTAGTGTCGGAGTCGATGGTGTTACTTTGGCTACTGCAATGGCTGCAGCACAAACAGTAGAACAAGCTGAAGATACAGCCAGACAAAGGGCTTTGGCTGTTTTACTCCTCGATAGTCCCACTACCAAGGAAACTAATCTCAAACAAAATTCTCAACAACAGTCGCAAAGCAATTCAAATTCCCCTCGAGCCGATCTTGCCCCTAAAAAGGTCAAAATTGCCGAGGTGAAAATCCCAGTAGCAGCAGATAACGGTGGTGGCGATCGAGCTGAAGTAGAGACGGCTTCATCGCAGGTTAAAATAGCTAAAAGCGAAAATTCCCTTGCAAATCGACCTGAATCTAATTCCAAAACCAAGCAATTAGATCTCGATCGTACTGTAGTTGAAATCGAAACCGATCGAGAAAATATAAATCTCATACCTGAAGCGGAAATAGAGATAGAATCGTCTCATCCTGAAGAAATCGAAGTTGAAATTGAAATTCCCATTCCAGAAGAAGAGGAATATTTAGATCTAGATCTAGATCTAGATCCAACTTTATCGCTCCAAGAAGAACCTGAAAATAATTTAGACGAACAAATTCCCAAAATTGAATTGAGTGAGATTCTTGCTCGGACAGACCTTCATATGAATCGTTTGGGGTGGACTAAACAAGACGGACGCGATCATTTAAATTCAATTTACGGCAAGCGATCGCGACATAGTTTAAACAACGCTCAGTTACTAGAATTTTTGCAATTTCTTGAAGCGCAACCAGATCCAGTTTAAAACTCAAATCGATCTGGTTTTAAAAAGTATTAGCCTCAGAAAATAATTTCTGGGGCTAATCTAATCTTTGTAATTTAAATTAGCCAACTGCTACGGGAGGTTGACTTGCCGAAGGACGACGTTCGATCACGCGATCGATCAAACCATATTCTTTGGCTTCATCGGGAGACATAAAGAAATCACGTTCGGTATCTTCAGAAATTTTATCGAGAGGTTGTCCGGTGTGGTTTGCTAGATGTTCGTTTAACAACTTTTTGAGGTATAAAATTTCCTTAGCTTGGATTTCTATATCTGTTGCTTGGCCTTGGGCCCCTCCGAGAGGTTGGTGAATCATGATTCGAGAGTTTGGCAAACTCATGCGTTTTTCTTTAGCCCCAGCACTGAGTAAAAAAGCTCCCATACTGGCGGCCAAACCGATGCAAATAGTGCAGACATCCGGGCGAATTTGATTCATAGTATCAAAGATTCCCAGTCCAGCCGATACAGATCCTCCGGGAGAATTGATGTAGAGGTAGATATCTTTCTCGGCATCGTCTGCTTCGAGATATAGTAGTTGGGCGACGACTAAGTTAGCTGATTCGTCAGTTACGGGTTGCCCTAAAAAAACGATCCTCTCTCTTAATAATCTGGAGTATATGTCAAAGGCGCGTTCGCCACGACCAGAGGTTTCGATAACGGTAGGAATCATGTAATATCTATCTTGTCCGATCTTTTCTTGATTGTAACTACTTCGGAGTCGATCGGTATTAAAATAATAATTCAACTAAGGGCCATAACTGCCAACAAGTTAACTAACATTTAGCTTTCGGACTGAAAAACAGCAATCGCCGATTCTATTTCCATTAAAGCTGTTTCGATGTCGTCGTTAACTATTTGCCGATCGAATTCCTTGCTGGCGGCTACTTCTATTTTTGCCCGTTCCAAACGCTTAGCGATCGCCTCTGGGCTATCTTTTCCTCTTGCTGTTAAACGCCGTTCTAATTCTGCCATCGAAGGAGGTAAAATAAACAGGCGTAAAGCATCGGGATAGGTTTTTTCGATCGCTCTTGCTCCTAATAATTCTATTTCTAAAAGTACCGATTTTCCGCTAGCGATTTGTTTTTCAACTGACTCTTTAGGAGTACCATAATAATTACCTGCATATTCTGCCCATTCTAATAATTCTTTTTTTTCGATCTTCTGCTCGAATGTGGTTCGATCGATAAAATAGTAATCTACTCCATCTTTTTCGCCGCTACGGGGAAGTCGGGTTGTAGCCGAAAGAGAAAGATGAAGATGGGGATTGCGATCTAAGAGACTTTTAACTAAAGTTCCTTTCCCTACCCCACTTGGCCCGGTTAACACAATCAGTTTTCCTGGTTGCATTTGATAATGGTTTTGAGTTTTAATTATTATTGTTTTGAGAATCTTTACTAACTACAAAACGATGAGCTACTGTTTCGGGTTGAATTGCCGAAAGAACGATGTGAGAGGAGTCGGTAATAATGACTGCGCGGGTACGTCGTCCGTAGGTAGCATCGATCAGTTGTCCGCGATCGCGAGCATCTGTAATAATGCGTTTTATGGGAGCAGACTCGGGGCTAACAATGGCAATGACTCGGTTAGCGGACACGATATTGCCAAAACCGATATTGATCAATTGTATATCCATGATTTATAGGTGGCTTAGCCTGTGGTTGCAACTCAGAAAATATCTTATTCTAATGTTATCGATAAAAATTAAGCATTACAACGGTAAAACTGACCTTATTAGTTGTATTCAGGTTTTTTCGAGTCTTTTTCCAGTTTTTTTTTCAGTATAGTAGATCCTTTAGCTAAGCTAGAACAGATTTAATTTTTTCCCTATATCTATGCAATCGGTCGATTTAACAACAATAAATGCTGCTGCTGAGGAACTTCGTCAATTATGGATTCCTGCGCGAGTCGAACAAGTCATTCAGCGCGATCGCTACACTATTTCGGTTGGCTTAAGAACTATCGATCGCCGAGGTTGGTTGAAAATTTCTTGGCATCCTCAAGCTGCAAGGGTTTGTCTGGGCGATCGACCTCCTCGCACTCGAGACACTTTTACTTTCAGCGATCAGTTACGCCATCAGTTGGGAGGGTTTGCCATAATAGCAATCGAATCGATCGATCCGTGGGAGAGGGTAATCGACTTTCAGTTTGCCAAACGTCCCGGAGATCCCCTTACTTGGCATCTTTATGTGGAAATAATTGGTAAATACAGTAATGTTATTTTGACCGATCGCGAGGCTCGTATCGTTACTGTAGCCCATCAAGTGAGTTCGTCTCAATCTACGATCCGCACGGTAGAAACAGGACAGGTTTACGAAGCACCTCCTGCGTTAACTGGTACTGTACCTAAGTTAAGCGAATCTTTTATGAGTTGGCAGGAGCGAGTTAGTTTAGTTCCGGGGCCGATTAAACGCCAGTTGCTGAAGTGTTATCGCGGTTTGAGTCCTAATTTAATTTTTTCGATGTTAAGGGTTGCTGAAGTTGACCCCGATCGGTCTACAGATGCTTTAAATCAGGCTGATTGGCAGAGGTTACATACAAAATGGCAAGAGTGGTTAAATAGGCTGGAAAAAAAGGATTTTGAGCCGGGTTGGACGGATAATGGCTACACGGTGATGGGTTGGAATATTCTCAATCCGACTGAGGACGTTCATAGTTTGCTTGAAGATTATTATACTCAAGAGCTAAACCAGCAGGAATTCAAACAGTTACGTCACCAATTATTGCAAAAGGTGGGTAGTTTGCTGAAGAAGTTACAGGTTAAAGCGGATAATTTTAAAGCTAAATTACAACAGTCCGATCGCGCTGATAAATATCGTCAGCAAGCTGATTTATTAATGGCTCATCTCCATATTTGGCAAGCGGGAATGAAATCAATTACTTTGGAGGATTTTGAGAGCGGTCATCCCGTTAAAATTCCTCTCAATCCAGAAAAAAATGCGGTGCAAAATGCTCAATCTCTTTACAAACAACATCAAAAACTCAAACGAGCGAAAATTGCTGTAGAACCTTTGTTAAATGAGGTGAGCGAGGAAATTAATTATCTCCAACAAATAGAAGCTAGTTTAAACGATACTGAAGTTTATCGAAACCCCGACGATTTAGAAAGTCTCGAAGAAATTCGCGAAGAACTAATTTCGCAACAATATCTCGAAGCTTCTCAATATCAAAATCGCTCTACTAAAGATGAGTTTTCTCCCCATCGCTATATTAGTCCTTCTGGCTTTGAATTATGGGTCGGTCGCAATAATTCTCAAAACGATCGCCTCTCTTTTCGCACTGCGACTAATTACGATCTTTGGTTTCACACTCAAGAAATTCCCGGCTCTCATGCTTTGCTGCGTTTAGATCCTGGATCTGTTCCCGACGAAACAGATCTCCAGTTTGCTGCCGATCTTGCTGCTTATCACAGTCGCGCACGCCAGAGCGATCGAGTTCCTGTCGTCTATACTAAACCAGAACACCTCTACAAACCTAAAGGGGCTAAACCGGGTACGGTGATTTATAAGCACGAAACCATTATCTGGGGTCGGCCTCAGATGACAAATCTTTACTCGAACTACAAGGGCAAATCCTAATTCTTTTATTTTTCTTTACAAAAATCTCCCTTTGTCTGTTACGATTGATATTAAAGAAATCTATACGTCGCTTGTTTGGGAACGCGTTGATGGATTTCTCCAGTATCATATAACAACAACATCAAAGTTTGTCAGCGCACCTAACGCTGACATTTTTTTACGATTTCTGTTAAGATTCGGTTATTTTTTTCTGCCTAATAGCTATAAATTTAAGTATTACCACTATATCACATTTTTTTATTGTAGGAGTAGATTTACTTAAATTAAGTTTTTTAGCGAAATTTAGAGCGATTGTAAAATTACTTAAAATAATATCGAAATAAGCGATCGAAAAATGTAGTAAAGATTGCAATATATCCTTTTTTTTTGACTTATAAAACCGAAAAAAGCTTTTCCCAATCGATTTGAGAAGGTCTAGCACCAAAATTAACAATTTCGAAGGCTTTATTGGCTGTTATCGGATAAAACAGGGAGCGAATGCAAGCTTCTGCGACATCGATGCGGCTAGTTTGTCCGTTTAAAGTATCTCCAGTATCCAAGACTACATTTAATTTATTATTTGTTTTAGCTTTGAGCAGAGTATTGAGATCGTAGGAAGTATAGGGGCCGTCTATTAACCTTCCGGGACGAATAATAGTATAAGGCAAGCCAGAATTTATTATAGCTGTTTCCCCAGCTTTTTTAGCATCTAATACGCCGAAAGAATTGAGAAGACTGTAAGGAAAAGTATCTTTACGCAAAACGCCACAAGAAGAAACAAAAACAAATCTTTTTAAATCTTTTGGTGATGCATTTACTAAATTAATAACACCATCTCGATCGACTTGTTGGGGGCTATTATTAGCTTTTAAATTGCGAAAATCGGAATCAAAATATATTTTCACCCAATCGAAAAAACTATTCTCGATATCAAAATCCCATTTAGAAGAAGGAAAAGCACTAGTTCCGGTACAACAGAGGATATATTTGACATCTTTTGTTGCCTCAATTAAAGTTTCGGGTTTGCGAATATCGCCGCTCGCAATTTCAACTCGATCGCCAAACATTTTTCTAGCTTTACTTTCTTTGCGAGTTAATACGCGAACTTTAAAGCTATTTTGTTCGATTAATTTTGCTGTAGTAATTTGTCCGACTCCACCAGTAGCACCAGCTACTAAAACTAAATCTAAATCTGTCATATTTTTTCTATTTATTAATTGGATCTGATTTTTTTTGAAAAAGTTTCTACTTTTTAAATATATTTAATAAACTGTTCGGGTACTAAAGCTAATTCGCCCGAGCGAAAGCGATCGCTATTTACCCAAAGGGCAGTTTTTTGGCGTTTTCCTTCATTGAAAGTTATTTCTTCTATTTCATAAAATTTTTTTTCAACAAAATCACATCGATATAATTGAATAATTTCGTGTCCTGGAGTGCCATTATAAACAAAAATATTTTCCAAACATTCCAGATATTTAATATTAGTAATTTCTGCATTTATTTCTTCAATAAATTCTCGCTTTAGCGCGTCCAAACTGGTTTCACCAAAATCGACACCCCCACCCATAGCGCGGTAAAAAGTTCTATTTTTAACAGGATCGAAACCGCGAGACATAAATAAGCGATCGCCATCTGCAATCAATCCTAATGCTAGTAAACGAATTTTTCCTTCTTTGTATGGCATTTAATTTACTGGATTTGAATAGTTATTTGAGTTTCGTAGGTCAGAGGTTAGAAGTCAGAGGTCAGAAGACACAAATATCAAGTTTCAAATGTCATGTGACAGATGTATTATATCAAATTTAAATATACTAATAAATATTGAATATT
>CAYWIH010000155.1:0-10885 GCA_964458305.1 uncultured bacterium
GGTTCGGCTTTACCCTCTAGCTGTGAAACCTCCAAGTTACCTCGAACGCTCCTTCGGGTTGGGAACTCCTGCTTACGCAGTCATTATGACCGTTGTAGACTACAGGAGAGGAGTAATCCTACTTAGGTTTACCTCTAGCAACTTTCACGTCGCCCTCTTATTTATATGTTATAACTCAGTTACTTTCCACTTGGGGAAAACCGATCCAAAGTAGTAAAAAATTCCTGAGTATCTTTTAAAATCGTCCTAGCACCTTCTTTAGTGACGCTCAAAGCCCCCATAGCTGTAGCCCATTGCAAAGCTTCTTGTAAGGATTTACCTGCCGCTAAACCTGCAGCAAAACCGCCATTAAATCCATCTCCGGCCCCGACAGTATCGACAACTTCAACCTCGATCGGTTCGATAAAATAAGTTTGGCCTTCGCTAAGACAACAACAACCTAATTTACCTAAAGTAACGATCGCTGTTTTAACCCCTTTTGCTATAAAAAAATTAGCCGCTTCGATCGCGCTGTTGCGATCGGTTACTGTCAAACCTGTCAGTTGAGAAGCCTCGACTTCGTTAGGAGTAATATAATCCACCAAAGTATAAAGTTCTGCTGGCAAACTCACAGGAGCAGGAGCGGGATCTAAAATCACGATTGCCCCGGCAGATTTGGCCGCCTTAGCAGCTTCGAAAACTGTATCGAGGGGAACGCCCAACTCTAGCATGACTACTGTAGCATTATCTAGTAACCCTGTTAAAGCCGAAATTTCCGAGCTGCCCACAAGTCCGTTAGCTCCAGCAGCGATCGCGATCGTATTATCTCCATTTTCAGCAACGGCGATCGAAGCAATACCCGAATGAATAGTTGAATTTATTTTAACTGCATCAGTTTTAACCCCAGCAGCCTGTAAACTTGCCAATAAAGAGCGTCCAAAATCATCATTGCCAACTTGACCGACAAAATGCACTGGAAACCCTAATTGAGCGGCTGCAACGGCTTGGTTAGCCCCTTTACCTCCGCTAGCAGTAAAAAATTCCTTTGAGGGGATAGTTTCGCCTGCAAGAGGCAAACGAGGCACTTTTACCACCAAATCCATGTTAATGCTGCCAAAAACTACGATACTCATATGAACGATCGAAAATATATATCGGCTCGAGATTTCAAAAAGCGACGAGAATTACTCAAACAGCGCAGAAAGAGCGAATTTTGGCAAGCAACCTGGCGATTGTTATTTTTATTTCTCATCACTGGGGGACTTTGTTGGGCGATCGCCTTACCTAATTGGACGATCTTGCGTAAATCTCAGATCGAGATTGCCGGAAATAAATATTTAACTACTACCGCGATCGAAGAATTATTAGGATTATCTTATCCCGAATCAGTTCTGGAAATCCCTTCACAAAAATTAATCGAACGGCTCAAAGATAATGGAGCGATCGAACAAGTAAAGATCGATCGTCAACTATTTCCTCCTCGCTTAATTATTTCAGTCAGAGAAAGACCTCCAGTCGCGATCGCTTTATCTCCTCAAACTCAAGTACCAGAGTCTGACTCTTACAGTAGAGAAGTTGGTTATTTAGATGAAAAAGGAACTTGGCTGCCTAAAAGCAGCTATCAGAACGATTCTGGCAATTTTGAGCTGCCTACTTTAAAAGTTAGGGGGCCGAGATCTTATTATTTGCCCTATTGGCAGGAATTATATCCTACGATCGAGGCCGCAGAAATCGAAATTTACGAATTAAATTGGCAAGATCCCGCTAACCTAATCCTGAGAACGGAATTAGGTAAAGTTCATTTTGGTGCTTACTCTTCTTTGTCCCATTTTCAGCAACAATTATTGGTATTGTCACAGATGCAAGAATTACCTCAAAAAATTAATTCCGCTCAAATCGCTTACATCGATTTAAAAGATCCCGAATCCCCAAAAGTTCAGCTCGATTTACCTTAAAAAGTAGTCTAATTAACCAGAAAAGAACTCGATCGCGATCGCACCCGAAGATAACAATAAATCGATCTAAATACTAGATTTTTGTTATTTTGACTTCCCCATTAAGAGCCTTTAATTTGCAAGGGAAATAGTGTCAAATAATTTGAAGTAAGCATAAAAACAATTTGAACCGGACAAAGATGAAAAATCTTTAATTATTGCCAATATTTTCTTGAATAGAAGCTTAGATGTGTCTCAATTAAAGAGGAATTCTTGATTAATATGCTTATGATTAGGTGAGAAGTTACCTAATGGTAGGAGTATGTGGGGTTTTGGCGATCGATAATTGAAAATTTAAATATTTTTTAATTATTATCGAGTATGGCAAAGCACGCATAATAATTAACGAAGATACTCCCCACTCTAAAACTGCCAAATCAATAGCAAGGTGGAAATTTTATGTACGAAACCTCCCCTGAGAAAACAAAAAGCAATCGGCAAAACGGACAAAGCTCTGGCTCGGTACAAAAATCGACATTCAATAATTTTAACTTGAATAGTTCTGAATATCCAGATTCGCAGACCAAAGTTTCAGCAAATTATCTCTACGATCCTCGTGCGATGGGTCTGCCAATTAAAGATTCACAACCTCTACCCCAAGAGAGAATACCGGATAATATCGTGCCTAGTAACGTAGCCAAAATCAAAGTAATTGGAGTAGGTGGAGGTGGTTGTAATGCGGTTAATCGCATGATTCAATCCGATATCGTTGGCGTAGAATTTTGGGCGATCAATACCGACGCGCAAGCTTTAGCTCAAGCTGCAGCCCCCAATCGGCTGCAAGTAGGTCAAAAACTAACTAGAGGACTGGGTGCGGGCGGAAATCCGGCGATCGGACAAAAAGCAGCCGAAGAATCTCGCGAAGAAATTGCCATGGCCCTAGAAGGGACGGATCTAGTCTTTATTACCGCCGGTATGGGTGGGGGTACTGGTACTGGTGCGGCCCCGATCGTCGCTGAAGTCGCTAAAGAAATGGGTTGTTTGACCGTAGGAGTAATTACCCGTCCGTTTACTTTTGAAGGTCGTCGCCGCACCAATCAAGCGGATGAAGGAATCGGCGCGCTAGAAACCAGAGTCGATACTTTAATTACCATTCCTAACAATCAATTACTCTCGGTAATTTCTCCAGAAACCCCAGTACAAGAAGCTTTTCGCGTTGCCGACGATATTTTACGTCAAGGGGTTCAAGGGATATCGGATATTATTACAGTCCCCGGTTTAGTTAACGTTGACTTTGCCGACGTAAAAGCAGTTATGGCCGATGCCGGATCTGCTTTAATGGGTATCGGGATCGGATCGGGCAAATCGAGAGCCAAAGAAGGCGCAGTCATGGCCATATCTTCACCTTTATTAGAATCTTCGATCGAAGGGGCCAAAGGAGTCGTTTTAAATATTACCGGTGGTAGCGACCTTTCTCTTTACGAAGTTAATACCGCCGCAGAAACAATCTATGAAATTGTCGACCCCAACGCTAACATTATTTTTGGGGCGGTGATCGATGAAAAAATGCAGGGGGAAATTAGAATAACCGTGATCGCCACTGGCTTTACCGGAGAAGGACACAAAAAAGCCAGCAAACCGACTCAAATTCAATCTCCTTTGGATCGACCTGGATTTTCTAGCCCCAGAAAATCATCCCCACCACCAGCTAAAGAAGTCCAAAAAGATAAAGGCCTGCTCGATATTCCTGAATTTTTGCAACGTCGTCGGAATTTTCCGAAAAAGTAATTTCTTTTGATGACTGATGACACAATTTGACAAAATTGCAATGACAATTGCCGGATCTGATAGTGGAGGAGGTGCGGGAATTCAAGCGGATTTGCGAACTTTTGCTTTTCATTGCGTTCACGGTACTAGCGCAATTACCTGCGTTACGGCTCAAAATACTGTTGGAGTCGATCGAGTAGTCCCGATCGCCCCTGAAGCTGTTGTAGCCCAAATAGAGGCGGTTGCAGAAGATATTAGTATTGGTGCTACTAAAACCGGAATGTTGTTCGATCGCGAAATTATTCTCGCAGTAGCCCGATCGATCCAAAAATTAAATCTCAAACCTTTGGTAGTAGATCCGGTGATGGTATCTCGCGCTGGGGCAACTTTACTTGACGATCGCGCTATAACTAGTTTGCAAAAGGATCTCATTCCTCTGGCTACTATCGTTACTCCTAACCTTTACGAAGCACAGATTTTAAGCAATTTAAGCATTAAGAATCTTGAAGATATGCAAGCGGCCGCTAAAAAGATTTACCAACAAGGTGCCGCTGCAGTTTTAATTAAAGGTGGGGCAATGTTAGATGATTTGCGCGGTGTAGATGTTTTTTTTGATGGAGAAGATTTTACAGTACTCCGCACCGAAACTGTCGATACAATTCACACTCACGGGACTGGTTGCAGCCTCTCGGCCGCGATCGCCGCTAATTTGAGTTTGGGTAAAGATCTTTTACGTTCGGTTGAAGCTGCTAAAAATTACGTTACCACTGCCTTAAAATATTCTCTCAATATCGGTCGCGGTACGGGCCCGATCGGACATTTTTTTCCATTACTGGAAAAAGATTAAATCTTAATAAAAATAAATTAAAAACATATTCGATCGGTAGTAGAAAAAAACAGGTATTAGCGGAAGTATAAAATAATTTCGCCAGCCTGGGAGGGATAAATTTGCAAAACTACTACTATTATGTTTGATTGGCAATTCCTACTGCAAAAAAAAGGTTGTTTGATTTGGGAAGCGATCGACTCGCACCAATTAACAATAGAAGCGGGTATATATCGCATTTTGGGTCGGGGAAATTTTCAAGCAGCAGATGTCGAGCCACCCAAGACAGGTACACCAAGCAAAGAAGCAGAAATTAGCTGCACTTATCAAGATTTTTCCGAGCAGAAAAATCCCCAATGTTTGTCGAAAAAAGTACGCCGGATCGATCCAGTCGGACTGGTGATGATAATTCCTTTTACTTATTTTAATCCAGGTTATTGGGAATTTATTTGTCGCAGTGCTACCTTTGAAGAAATCTTGGGGCAATCTTGGTACGAAAGTTTTCAACTGCAGGTTTTACCGGAAATCAATCCAACAGAACCACCCAGGAATTTAAGCAGAAAAAAAATAATAAATTCAAATAAAAATAATCAGATTGACTCCAGTTATATTTTAAAATTACAACCGATCGCTAAAAGTTTTAAATCAAATGTAATATTTAGTTTTCCTCAAAAAATACCGAAAAAAGCCAAAAAATATTCTAGTAAAGCTGCTGAGTTTTTTGCCAGCAGAAAACCGCAATCTCTACTTTTGCATCCAGAAACCCTATCGAGTTTGGCTGGAGTTGCTCTAAATCTAATCCACAAAGAAAATCAAAAATTAATAGAACTATTTTTAAAAATTCCTGTCGAGCGAAAGGCAGCACCTACCATTGAAAAACCTGCCCAGATCGAGAAAACTAAGCTAGAAAGTTTATCCGCAAAATTAAACTTACCCGACATTAAAAAAATGGTTCGAGTTACTACTAAATTACGAGTCTCATTAGGACAAATCTTACCGCCGAAAATAGCAACCTCTTCTAATTCTAGAAAACATCGTAAATATCCCCAATTGCCAAAAATAGACTCCGCACCAATTCCGACAATTAATATTAGCAAACAAACCTCTTTTAAAATTCAAAGAAACAACAAGAAAAACCTATATCGTATTCCGAAAAATAACAGAGATTCGATCGATTTAAAATTTGCAGCATTAAAATCAAAAGAACGTTTTTGGGAGCGGTTGCAATCTTTAACTATCCCGCCAAAATCCGATCTAGATTTAGAGCAAGTTAAAAGCAAGACCATTTCTGAAAAATTGCGCTATAAATAAAATAAATTATTCTCAAAACTGGTTCGATAATACAGTATAACCAGATGCCGATACTGTCTATATTTTGCTATACATAGATATATAAACAGTATTTTATTTAAATTTATTTTTAGTTCAATTTTTGGGTGAAATAACAATCGTGCCTAGTATTAACGATCTATCAAGTCCAGTTATCATTTGGTTAATTATCGGTTCTATTCTCTGCTGTACGGAACTGATTGTCCCCACTGCTTTTACTTCTTTTATTTTGGGTCTCAGTGCTATAATTGTGGCCGCAATCTCCTTAGCAATACCGCAACTAAGCTTGCAGATAGCAATCTGGATGGCGATATCTTTAATATTAGTTATAGGTTCGCGCCGTTTGTTGCCCAAACAGAAAAAAAACCTAAATTTAGATGACGATCGCACCGGCGAAACTTTGAGCGCGATCGTTCCTGGTAAAGGGGGTAGGGTGCTTTATGAGGGTGGTTCTTGGCAAGCTAAAAACGAGTATGAAGAACTGACAATTCCCGAAGGAGAAAAAGTATATGTGATCCGCAAACAAGGCAATACTTTGATTGTCTTACCACAAAAATTAGTTGATTAATAATAAGAAATATTTAGAAAAAATTGCTGAAGGTTAAATAAAAAACTATGGAAAGTTTATTTGCGATCGTACTCGGTGTGTTTGGGTTTTCTGCCTTTACCGGAGTAAAAATCGTCAATGAAAAAAACGAATATTTAATAGAAAGACTCGGAAGTTACAACCGCAAGCTAGGATCGGGACTGAATTACGTCGTACCAGTTTTAGATAACGTTGTTTATAAAGATACGATTCGCGAAAAAGTTCTCGACATTCCCCCTCAAAGTTGTATTACTCGCGATAATGTTTCCATTAATGTCGATGCGGTGGTATATTGGCGGATTATGGATATGTATAAGGCATATTATAAGGTAGAAAACCTGCACGATGCGATGGTAAACTTAGTTTTAACCCAAATTCGCTCGGAAATGGGAAAATTAGAACTAGACGAAACTTTTACGGCTCGCACGGAAATAAACGAGATTTTATTGCGAGAATTAGATATAGCGACCGATCCTTGGGGTGTCAAAGTAACTAGGGTAGAATTGCGGGATATCGTTCCTTCTAAAGCAGTTCAAGATTCGATGGAGCTGCAAATGGCAGCAGAAAGACGCAAAAGAGCCGCTATTTTGACCTCAGAAGGGGAAAGAGACTCGGCCATTAACTCAGCCAAGGGTCAAGCAGAGTCGAGGGTATTAGAAGCAGAAGCGCGCAAAAAAGCCGCCATTCTCGAAGCAGAAGCGCAAAAACAAGCAATAGTTCTCAAAGCAGAAGCACAAAGAGAAGAACAAGTTCTCAAAGCGCAAGCAACTTCCGAAGCAATGGAAATTGTTACCGAAAAATTAAATAGCGATCCGAAAGCGAACGAGTCTTTACAATTTTTACTGGCTCAAAATTATCTGGAAATGGGTAAAACTATTGGTAGTTCCGAAAGCAGTAAAGTAGTATTTATGGATCCTCGCAGTTTGCTATCTACCATTGAAGGAATGAGATCGGTGTTGAGTCAAGGTAGCGAAATTAAAACGACTAACGATGCTCCCAATAATATGGATATAGATTTAGAAGCGATTAAACGACGCTATAGCGACTCTTAAAACAAAAGCGTTCTTTAGCTTGTTTAAAAAACTTGAGAACGCTCGATCTTATTATTATTTTTGTTTGCGATCGGATCTTATTCGTAATACATTCCTTCGATCGCTACTTTTTCTTCGTAATTATTTTCTTTGGTTTGTCCGGCAAAAGCTTTGCCATTAAGTCCGATACGACGTTCTAAGACTGCTCTCTTGCGCGCTTCTATTCGCAACATCACCAGAGGCTCGTCACCGCAGCTCTCAAAACAATGATACAATCCTTCAGGAATCAAAATGCCTTGATTTTTACCTAGTTGGGTAATCTCACCGTCTACACCTTTAAATTTGGCTTTTCCAGCGAGAACGATAAAAGAATGATCTTGACCGGGGTGAGTGTGGATTGCATTTTCACCGCCTTGGGCGTAACATTTAATTCTAATGCTCAATGCTTTGGTACGAGCTAAAGTATAATCGCTCCTACCTTTACTTAAAAGCTGAGTTTTCACCTGGAAAATTTGCGGTTGGATGTCTTTACTCAAATAATCGCCATTAAAGAGATGATAAAGTTTTGTTTGAGCGGCGATAATCAGTTTTTTTATTTTTCTAAACATAATATTCAGTCAATTTTTAATTAAAGAAGATGCCAAACCGAAAGATCGATCGTTATTAAGCTGCTGGTATCGCAACTTTGGGTACTTGTTTTTCAGCAGTTTTCCGGGTAGGTTTGCGCCAAATGCGGTGTAGATCTTTTAAGAATTCTCTTTCCTTTGCGGTTAAGTCGGGATGCCAACAATCTACGATTAATACTACTCGTCTTCGATCGCCAGTATGCCGTACTTCGTGTTCGAAAGAATCGTCAAGAATCAAACACTTACCACTTTCCCAACTGCGCCATTCATGACCCGATCGAATGCGTGCATTTTCGGCTGCTTCTATAGTTAAATGATAGCGATATCTGAGGTTAGAGGGGCCGCAATGAGGCCTTACGTAAGTATCGGGATAAATAATCGAAAAATATACTCCACCTTCGACACCTTCTAAAAGAGAACATTTCGATGCGATCGCCCAAGTTTGGGGACAAACAGAGACGTTTTCAGGAATTTGTTTTGAAGATCTTCTCAGGGGAAATGTATTCCAAGTTCCCTCGCTAACTAAAGCTTTAGATGGGGTTGGAGTTTCTTCTGGGGTAAGTCTAGCAAATTCGTTGGCGATCTTCTGCCAATTATCTTCTAAAAATTGAGAGATTCGATCGGGCTTACCGAAAGAGATAGCATTGAGGTGGGGTGCGTAAAATGCATAAGGTTTTTGTTCTGCTTTTTGAAATCTCGATTTAGATTTTAGCAGCATTTGCAACCATAGTAATGGTTCGGAAAAAATACATAAGGGAATTCCGCCAAGATAAGATCTTAAAATTGGATCTAGTTCTCGATCTTGGCTGTGTTTTAATAAATACCACCCAACACGAGCATAATTAACGATGGTGGCTAACTTACTTTTGAGTTTTTGTAAAATTGCCTTCATAAACTAAGTAATTTTGCTAGTCAGTAGCTTTTGAATCTCAGTATTTAATAATACAGTTTTAAGGGGGCAAAAACGGGACTATGTAATTACTCAGGCAATTTACTGTTAATTATAAACTTGATTTATTTTTTTGCTGTCTTAAATTAAAGATTTAAAACAGCAATTTTTAATTTTTAACTAAGATCTGGTAAAGGAGTTTTAGCGGTGCTTTTTGGTAATTCTGGCTTAGCAATATAATCTTTTGGTATTTCCCCAGTTAAAGATTCGAGAAAAGCGACAATATCTTTTACTTGTCCCTCTGAAAGTTCGGTTTTGGTTTGATATTCTGCCATTAATTTTACTGCTTCTTCTAAAGTATCTACCGATCCGTCGTGAAAATAAGGAGCAGTTTCGGCGACATTTCTGAGGATAGGAACTTTAAATTTCAGAATATCGTCTTCATCGTTCGTTACTTGATAGCGTCCTAAATCTTTGCGATCGGGCCATTCTTTCATTAAGCCTAATTTAGCGAACATTTCTCCACCAAAATTAGTTCCAGCATGACAAGAAGCGCAGTTACTAGCAAATAGTTTTAAACCTCTTTTTTGCTGTTCGTTGAGTGCCGATTCTTCTCCGTCAAAATATCGATCGAACGGTGCGGGAGTTATCAAACCTCGTTCGAAAGTTCCGATCGCTTCACCAATATTATCGTAAGTTACTGGGTTAGTTTGTTCGGGAAATGCTTGCTTAAATGCGGTTACATATTCTGGCATTGAATTGAGAGTTTCTAAGACATTTTCTTGCGATGGCATTCCCATTTCGATCGGATTTAAAATCGGCCCCAATGCTTGTTCTTCTACTGTTTCAGCCCGTCCGTCCCAAAATTGAGCTATTTGCGCTGCAGCATGATATACAGTAGGAGAATTGCGATCTCCTCTTTGGTTTAAATGTCCTGGAGATGTCTTTTCATTATCTACTCCATAGTTACTAAGATTGTGACAGCTATTACAAGAAATTAGATGACTTTTACTCAGTCTTGTTTCGTAATAAAGTTGTCTGCCAAGGTTTATTAATTCTGGACTTGGATTTTCATTATTCTCGAAATAATTTGCTGGTAAAGTGGGGCCGAATTGAGCGAGATCTATTTTTTCTTCTATTTGTGCTGCTTGCTGAGAACAGGCTAAAGAAAATGTCAAACCAGATACGAATATTAACAGCAATAAAATGTTCTTTTTCCAAGTTTTATTTAGCACGATTACCTCTAAATTATTTTGTTCGATCGCAGTTAATTCAGTCTTTATTTGCTTTGGGTTTTGAACGAAAAAGACTGGTCAGATAAATTCCAGTAAATAACATGACAATTACTCCTAAACTATTTAAAATGACGTAAAATATTTGCAAATTTTCGCCTAAAAACGCTCCGGTATGGAGATCCATTAAAAATCTTATCATTTTTCCAGATCCGTCAAACCAATTACTACCAACTTGATAGATTACTCCAGTTAAAGCTGTTAGAAATAACGGTAAAAATTAAAATTGGTGCAACTTGACGATGTAGTTTGCAAATTAAACGCCGATTCATTATCTAATATCTTTTAAAATTATTTTTTTTCTGTTTTTTTTGTCCTTTTTTTTAACAAAATAGGCTTTCTAATAAAAGCAACTAATACAATGATTTCCGCCAGATTGGGAAGATTATTAATTCTCTCATTTTGAGTAGATTTTGCTTCAACTTTTGCTGGCAAAAAAAATAAGCTAAATGTTAGCATAAAAAAAGCGATCGCCCGTAATCTTTGAGTCGATTTCTGTTCTGACATAGATTTTATTTAAAATTACAAATAAAATAGTGAGCTTTAAAAACTCACCATTAAAATCCACCCTAAACAATGAAAATGATAATATCTAAACTCTATAATCGAAGATAAAGATGAAATTG
>CAYWIH010000156.1:0-10804 GCA_964458305.1 uncultured bacterium
GCATACGAGACTAGACGGGAGAATCACACGCGCTTTTAGCCGTGTGAGTGTCAAAGCACGATCTATCTGAAGCTTTACCTCAGCTCAAAATCGCTATCAGTATTCTCAAAAAAATTCAACCTGAAAAGCGACGCGAAAATACTCTAAATATGGTAAAACAATTATGTGCTGAAGAGCTAAATTTATTGCAGGAAATCCCTCATGTTAAAGATTTATTTTCTCCTGAAGATGCCGATCTAATTCAAGAAATCATCGATTATAATCCTGCTAAATAGTGCTGTTTTCAAATTTGGACTTCGATTTTTAAAAACCCTTCTTGTTTTAGAAGGGTTTAATTACTTTTTTCAAGGCTCTAAAATTACGATATTTTTTCCTATTACCGGACTTCTGGCGACTAAAACACCTCGATCGTCTAGTATTTCTAATTTTTTAAATTCTAATTTTCGAGATTCTTCTAACCATTTATTAGTTATTTTTTCTTTCTCATCTCGATCTAATTCTTGCCAATCTTCTGTTAATTCTAAAGTTAAAATGTCGGCAACAAAGTTGGGTTTAATATTAGAAATACCCGTTTTATCGTAGCTGGTTGCTATTGTTTCGATTTGCTTTTCGATCGCGGCGATCGCTTTTTGTTCGGAGGTAAATTCTAATTTTGCTGGCGGTACTTCTATTGCTATTTCTTCTTCGATAAATTGAGGATTGCTCAGGAATGCGGTTAAGGAAATTACGATTAAAATTATGGCGACAATTCCCAGCCAAGGCCAGTTAATTTTATTAGTAGAAAATTCTATTTCTTCTTCTGTAAATTCTGTTTGTGAATATCCTCGATCTACTTCAGTTGGTGCGGTAGTTTCTAAGCTAGGTGATGGTGCAGAGCCAAAAGGATTTACTATTTTTTCTGTAGTAGGTACTAAAGTTTCAAAATCAGACATTGGCAATTGATAATCGAGGGATTCGCTCGTTATTTTGTCTGCCATTTTTTGATAAAGATCGGCGACTCCTTGCAATAATTCGATTCTCTCTTCTCTGGTTAGTTGTTTTCCCGATAAATCCTCATCAAAATTAATATTTTCGGGGCTATTTTGTGGGGTAGATCCTGAAACTTCGGCGATCGAATTAAAGATTTTTTCTGAGATTGCCATTAAATTTGTATAGGATCGCTTTGGTAATTGATAATCGGTTTTTTCCGTTTTTAATTCAGTTACCAATCCTTGAAAACGTCTGGCAGTTTCTTGTAATAGTTCGATAGTTTCAGCTCGAGAAAAAGAATTAGAATCAAAACTGGTGGACTGTTGTTGCTCTTGAGACATTTAATTACTCGCACCAAATAAAGTTTATTCCGATCTTACCATCAGCTCGTACCAGTTTAATTGGCTGGTTTTTCGTGACAATAACTATTTATTAGTTCGACTAATTTGATTTCGGTGCGATCGAGTTGTTTAATTTTATCGATTGTTTGTTTGGTTGCGGAAATATCGCCGCGATCGAATGCTTTGATATAATCTCGAGTAGCCTGCGATCGATCTCGATAAAATTGAGACCAATCTGCTTTTAATTCTACTAAGGTCGAATCTTCGATCGCTATATTGGCTATTTTTGCGGCCGCATTTTCAAAGTTATCGGCTGCTGCTATAATATTTTCTTGGTTGCGAGCTGGGAGATTTTCTGAAAGTTCGAGGGTGCGATTGTCTGTTGCTTGTTTGATGGTAATAAACTGTTGGCATCCAGACAACTTTGGATCTTGACCTTGACAACTAGCTGCCAAAAAGAACAGAATAATATTGCTTTGATGCCAACTAAATCTCTTTTTCATGAATTTTAATAAGATTTACTGGAATTTGCCGAATTAACAGCAATAACAAAATTATGTAAAGCTTCAGTCAATTGTTCGATCTGAGATTGAGAATCAGATTGAGATTGTACCAAAGTTTCGATCGCATCGCTGAGGGCAAAAACCTGATAACCTTGTTGTTGAACTTGTTCGGATTGTTCTCGTACTATTTCAACTAAATTATCCATTCTTTCAGAAAGATTTTCGACGGTGTCGGTAGCAGCTAAAACTGCTTCTCCGATATATTCGACAATTTCTTCTAAACGAGCCAATCTCTCTTGAGGATCGATTTCTTCTTGAGAGTATTCTATAGCAATACCGTTAGTTTGAGTGTTGTTATCCATGACGCTTTTTGTGCCATTTCCAGGCATCTGCAATAATCTTACTAAGATCTGAATATTGGGGATTCCAATTCAGAATTTGACGAGCTTTATGACTACTGCCTACTAGAATAGGTGCATCTCCGGGACGACGATCGCTTTCTTTAGCAATTATTTTAACTCCGGTGACATCAATTGCTGTTTCGATTACTTCTTTAACGGAAAAACCGTTACCGTTACCTAAATTAAAAATATTCGTCTCCCCACCATTTAAAAGGTATTCTAGTCCTTTAACGTGAGCGTCGGCTAAATCGCTAACATGGATGTAATCTCGAATTGCCGTGCCATCTGGTGTAGGATAATCAGTACCGAAAATATAGATACATTCTCGTTTTTGTAATGCTGTTAATAAAATTAAAGGAATTAAATGGGTTTCGCGATCGCGATCTTCTCCTAGGTTACCGCTTTCGTCCGCACCGCTGGCGTTAAAATAGCGAAAAGAGACGGATTTAAATTGATAAGCTCGATCGAAGTCTGCTAAAATCTTTTCTACCATCTCTTTGCTACTAGCATAAGCACTGAGAGGATCGTGAGGATGTAATTCGTCCATCGGTATCTCTCGAGGCATCCCGTAAATGGCACAGGTAGAAGAGAAAACAAATTGTTTAACCCCTGCTGCTAACATTGCTTCTAAAAGGGTTAAAGTACCGCAAACGTTGTTACGATAGTATTTAGCCGGATCTTTTACCGATTCTCCTACTTCAAGAAAAGCCGCGAAATGCATCACCGCAGCAATATTATAAGTATTAAATATCGAGTCGAGTAAGGGGCGATCGGCAATATCACCGACAATTAATTTTATTTTTAGCACCTCTTCAACTATATCCAGATGTCCGCAGGAGAGATTATCTAAAATAACGACTTCGTATCCCGCCCTAATTAATGCTAACGTAGCGTGAGAGCCGATATATCCCGCACCACCCGTAACTAAAATTGTCTGTTTAGTTTCGCTCACTTTTATTTTCCGATCGCAGCGATTTTTAATATTATCACGAGATTTAATCGATCTTTTTTGTTTCGATCGAACTACTGGCGACAAACAAACAAGCAATTATCAGCGCAATTGCCCCCAGATTCGCGATCGAGCCAGGCTCTTCGATACTTTTAAAGAATAGATCGAAAAAGCTAATCCCACCGCCAAATGCGCCAAAATACAGCCCCACTCCCAAACCCGCTCTTGTTGTACTGACTGATTCTAATACAAAAGGTATCATTCCGTTGAGTACGATACTCAAAGTAAAAGACATTATCATCGTAGCGATTATAAAAAAGCCGATCGAGGCGATCGAAGATATAAATTTTAATAAAATTGCTGTCGATATTAGCCCTAACAATACAATCTTAATATTACCGAAACGATAAGCCAGCCATCCAGCAGGAACGGCAAAACCTGCAACTAAGAGATTAAAACCCAACATTCCCCAGCCAACATCTCCACCATAAATACCCAAAACTCCGGCTAAACTAGCAAAGATAAAACGCAAACCAAAACCGATCGCGATCCCACTACCAATAATATTCACTACGATCCGAATTGGAATATTTGGCAAAGTTGTCAATTTAGTTTCAGGTGCGACAGCAGGAATTACCCGACGCAAAAAAGTTGCCGTCCCTAATAATACAAAAGTACCGATCGCGAAAGAAAACAAAGGCCCGACAGCAACGATCGCATTATAAGCGGTGAAGCGAAAAGCTCCGATCGATTGTTGGACTAAAGTTATACAACTTGAAGCTATGGGTAGTTTGGCTTCTGGTGTTGCCAGTCTTAATAATGCCATAACGGGGCTGCGAAATAAGGCCATTGCCGAGGCCCAAAGAACTGCTAAGATGGGTAAAATCCAACGCCAAAAACTATTACCAGAAACGAACCAACCGATTAAAGGTAAAATTAAAAACAGTGCCGAACTTAAAATAATGCCAAATTTTATTAAAGGTTCGCGAGTGCCAATATTTTTAAAAGATCGATCGGAAAGGCTGCCGCTAATTGGTTCGATGATTGCTTCTAAAGCGTTTTCAATAATTAATATAATTCCGGCTAAGGATCTAGAAAAACCTAATTGAACTAGTAAATCTGGCAAATATAAAGAATAGATTACCCAAGTTAGGGTAAACGTTCCTTGAACTGCTACTATTGCCCAGATTTTTTGCCATTCAATTTTAGTTTCTTCCATACTTAATTATTAGGAAAAATCCTATATTCTAATAAATCGAGAACTTTACCGCTTTGAGATATTTGTTGGTAATTGCGATATATTTTTGCTCCGAAACTTGCTGGTATTTTGCGACTGGGAATATTTTGGCGATCGACCGGATAAAGTAAATATCGATAATTTAAATTTAAATCTGCCCAATTTTTTAAACTTAGAATTGCTTCTTTACCAAAACCATTGCCATGAGCGGACTTTTTCAACCAAATACCCAATTCTGGAGTCTCGGTATTTATTCTATGTATCCCGCAGTTCCCTAAAAATTCTTTATTTTCTCGGGTAAAAATTGTCAATACTAAATCGGTTTTATTATCTCTTTGCTCGATACTTTTTTCGATAAAAATTTCAGTTTCTCGAATCTGTTCGGGAGATTTGGGAAACATCAAAATAGTTATTTCCTCAGTAAAATTTTGAAAAAGATCTGCTTTAAATTTAAGGGCGATCGGCAATAAAATTAATCGATCGCTTTCAATTTTCAAAACTTCCAAATCATCCATAATCCCCCCGATTTCTGTACCGACGTACCATGAGACGTCCCTACCTCTGACCTCTGACTTCTGACTTCTGACCTCTGACTTCTGACCCCCGATTTCTGTACCGACGTACCATGAGACGAGAATGTACGGAAGTTAAGGGAAACTCCCGTATATTCGCCTTAAAGCCGATCGAGATTAATTAACATCGAGCAATTCGACATCAAAAATCAGAGTAGCATTTCCGGGAATTACGCCACCGACACCGCGAGAACCGTAACCCAATTCTGGGGGAATAATCAATTGACGGCGGCCGCCAACCTTCATAGTAGCAACACCTTCATCCCAACCCTTAATGACTTGGCCGACACCGATAGTAAAATCGAAAGGAGTACCGCGATCGCGAGAAGAATCGAATTTAGTGCCGTTTTCTAGAGTCCCAGTATAGTGAACGGTAACCTTTTGGCCTTTTTTCGGACTTTCACCAGTTCCTTCTTTAATTTCGACATATTTAAGACCGGAATCGGTAGTAATTGCATTATCCATGTTGATATTTTCTATTGAAGTAGTTTTGCTACTAGCAATTTGACTAGTTGTAGATACTGTAGAGGAAGATGGGTCGATCTGAGAAGCGATCGCCTCAGAAGAGGGGCGATTATTTAAGAATACCGAGACGGCCAAAACCAAGCTACAGAGAGCCACAACTCCAAAGCTAATTAAAATTTCTTTCATTTACAACCTTCTTAATTTAACGCCAAAGTTTGTTTTCTAGGTCGCGAACTTGACGTTCTAACCTATCGATGCGACCGCGCAATTCGTCCATTTCCGACTGACGGGGAACGCCCAAATCCAATAACATATTGCGTAATTGACGTTCCATTTGTTCTTCGAAGTTGCCTTGTTCGGATTTCATGCGATCGACAATTTCATCGACAAAACCCTTGGCTTCTTCGGAATCTATTTTGCCATCTTTGACTAATTGTTCGCTAACTTCGCGTACTTTTTCAGCCATCAAGGAAGTAGTCCCGACACCGATCGTTAAGATTTGTTTGAGCCAATCGTTATTGTTATCCATTGATTTATTCGCCTAGAAATATTCTTCTTTATAGCCTTAGTTTAACTAGCTGCTATTAAAACAAACTTGATAATGTATCGATCGACTGAGGCTGTAGCTAATATCGAAATTGAGTTTGTTAGTGAGATAACCTAGTTCATGCCGATTAAAACACCAGATTGGGTCAAAGATGCAGTTTTTTATCAAATTTTTCCAGATCGCTTTGCGAGAAATCAACATCCGCGATCGGGACTTTGGCAATCTTCTAGATTAGAACCTTGGGAAGCCCCACCTAGCCTACAGGGATATAAAGGGGGTAATTTATGGGGCATAATCGACCAATTAGACTATTTACAAGATTTGGGTATTAATGCTCTTTATTTTACTCCTATCTTTCAATCTGCTTGCAATCATCGCTACCATACCCACGATTATTATCAAGTAGATCCGATGTTGGGGGGAAATATTGCTTTTGATGCATTTATCGAAGCTGCCCACCAAAAAAATATTAAAGTGGTTCTCGATGGTGTATTTAACCATGCCAGTCGCGGTTTTTTCTTTTTTAACGATATCCTCGAAAACGGCCCCCACTCTCCTTGGTTGAATTGGTTCAAAGTTGAAGGGTGGCCTGTCTCTGCTTACGATGGCAGTTTGCCAGCTAATTATGTTGGTTGGGTTAATAATCGCGCTCTACCGCAGTTCAATCACGACAATCCCGACGCGCGAGAATATATCATGCAGATCGGGGAATATTGGATTAAAAAAGGAATCGATGGTTGGCGGCTAGATGTTCCTTTTGAGGTGAAAACGCCCGGCTTTTGGCAAGAATTTCGCGATCGAGTTAAAGCGATTAATCCCGATGCTTATATTGTCGGCGAAGTTTGGGAAGATTCTCGCATCTGGTTGGATGGTACTCAGTTTGACGGGGTGATGAATTATCTTTTTGCCGGCCCGACTATTGCTTTTGCTGGGGGATCTCGCGTCATTATGGACTATGTCGAAATGCCTTCTTATCATCCCTATCCGGCTTTGTCTGCCAAGGAATACGGCAAAAAAATTGAGGAATTATTGGCTCTTTATGATTGGGAAATTCAAAAGACTCAACTCAATTTACTTGCTTCCCACGATACTGCTAGGGTGTTAACTATTGTCGGCGAAGATAAGCCTAGCGTCGAGCTATCAACTTTACTATTATTAACTTTTCCGGGCGCGCCCAGTATTTACTATGGCGATGAGGTTGGTTTGCCTGGCGGTTTAGATCCCGATTCTCGTCGCGGTTTTCCGAATAAAATGGATTGGGATATCGATGTTTTAAATTATCACAAAAAATTAATCGCTTTGCGCCATCAATATCCGGCTTTGCGTACCGGATCTTATCAAATTTTATACGCCGACGAATCTGTTTATGTTTTTGCTCGCATTCAAGATGCTGAAGAGTTAATTGTTGCTGTTAATATTGATTCTAAATCGGCTCATGTCAATTTTCCCGTAACTCAGTTAAAATCTCAGCCCGATCGAGTTGTTTATGGCACTGCTGAGGTATTTTGGAGCGGGCAGGGTAAATCCCCACAAATAGAGTTAATCATTCCCCCTCGCACTGGTTGTATTCTTAGTTAGTTTTGTTTAAGTTACTGTTGGTAGTTTTTTTTGAGATAATATTTTTAACTACCAACTATTTAAATTGTATATTTTTTTTAAATTATATTATTAAAATTTTTTAAAGTTTTTAGTTCGACTCCTAAGTAATTATATTGAAAATATCGATCGATTCTCAAAACCTATTATTTTTACTAAAAAGCGATCGAATACTAGATAGAAAGAGACTTTAAAACAAAATCGATCGCTAAATTAGAAATCGATCGCTCCTCTAAAACTGTATTTATACTTAATTGGATTTGCGTTAGAGTTACTAACTAAAATGTTAAAGTTATTAATTTATTAATAATAACTTATTGGACTTAAGTGGGGATCTGGGTTTAAGGTTAAACTAATTCAAGCACGAAGCAAAAACAAAATTAATATAAGTGAAGATAATATGAAGAGTCAAAATAGTCCTTTAGTAATTACAAAAACTCAATCTTATTCCTTGCAAGTTAAACTAGCCGAGACTAACGCTGAAATTGTCGAATGTCAGTCTTTAATTGCCGATATTTACTATGAAAATTTTGGTATTTCGCTATGCGATCGCAGTTTTAAGCCTCAAGAAAAGATCGAACTTTACCCCCACTACTATCTTATGGGTTTAGTTAACGAAGAATTAGTCGCTACCATCGGACTGTATTTATATAATATTAACTCCCAACAATATGCCAGAGTAACCGATCGAGAAATAGAATCGGTTTTAAATAAAGACGGATTGGATCTAATAGTTTCTTCAAAAAGTAAGCGAGAATTAAGCAAATTTGTAATTAAAAAAGAGTGGCGCAATAAAGGATTGGGTAAAGTATTTTTAGGATTGGCTCATTCAAAAGACTTCATTCATTCGATCGGAGATGGATCTCATATTCTAGTAAATACAGCTTTCTCGCCAATGTTTAAAGTTTTAGATTCGATCGGCATTGCTAGTAAGTTAATTAAAACCGTTCCTTCTAATAAAGTTTATCCCAATTATTATAGCGATCGACCCATGGAAACTCGCATCACTATTCCTTATTTTGATATACCTTCTTGTTGGTATCATTTCAATCTTCCTGGGGAATATATTATCGAAGTCAATTAATTGCGGACAAAAAATAGACCTCTTTAAGGGTTGAATTAGAGGTCTGGAATTGTTAGAATATCGATGCAGTTTTTTAGTGATTTTGGCGACACTTTGGTATTTTTACCTTTCTCTGTTATGGCAGAAGGTAAATGGTTTATCCTTGCGATTTAAGGCTTTTACCTATACTAAATGTTCTAAGTTTTACTTCAATTGCTTTACTATAATTTTCTCTATAGATGTAGCAAATGCATATCTTTGGGGAAATATTAGTTTATAGATAGAAAAATGACAATCTTATTAACAGGTTTTGAACCGAACGATCGCGGCTTAAACGCTTCGCAAATAGTTGTAGAATCTTTAGCTGAAAATCTTCCTGAAAGTCTTAAAAAATATTCCGATCTAATTGATTGTGAAATAATGCCCGCAGATACTAATAAACTGGGTGAGATCTTAAGGGGCCGAATTGATTTTTATAAGCCTAAATTTGGTGTTTTTGTCGGTCAAGCGCGGGGAAGAAATAAAATTACTATCGAAAGAATAGCAACTAATTTAAGAGACTTTGGCAGCCCCGATCGCGCTAAAAATTTGCCAAAAAATCAGTTAATCGAAAAAGACGGCCCGGTTGCTTATTGGAGTAGTTTACCTGGCTTAGAAACTGCGATCGCCCAACTTAATAATGCCAATATTCCCGCTACATTTTCTAATTATGGTGGCAATCATTTATGCAATCAAATTCTTTATCAAGGATTGCACTATACTAGTATCAAAAAACTCGACTTAAAATGCGGTTTCGTTCACATTCCTATTTTGCCAATTCAAGTGCAAACTCAATGGCAAGACAGCCCATTTATGACTTTAGAAATGAATCGCAAAGCATTAGAAATTATTTTATCTGAATTAATATTGAAATTGTAAGATTTTATTGCGATCGAGATAAAAAAAACGCCCCCTAAAAGAGAGCGAATAAAGATCGTATCACGAGAATTTTAGCCTTGACGAAGTCTACTAAGATTGACATCGATGTTAGCTTGTCTGACGAGACTTCGGCCTACTGTTTGAATACCAGTGTGTCGGTAATAATCGGTACTTTGATCGAGAAATGCAGCGACAAAATCCATGCTATCGTTAGAAAAGTCGATAAAACTGCCAATGCTACTAGAAATCTTTTGCGGTGTTAAACCGGTTTTGCTGACGAAATTATCCATCCAGCCAGAAGCAGCATCGAAGGTATTGGTAATAAAACCGACTTTGTCCGCTCCGGGAATTGAACCGGCCAGTTGGTCGAAAACGGGGTTTTGTCGGATCGCAAATTGCTGATTATTTAAAGTTTCACCAACTACTTTCAGGAAATCCGGCCCTAAAGGAAGCAAACCATCAACAGTAATTAAAGCAGCCATTCTGATTAAAGATGGCCCTTGATATTCTTGACGCAATTGAGTGACAAAATCTTTAGGGTTGAGGATTGGAAGGCCGTTAAGTTTGCTATAGGCTATTAATTCTGCAACTATTTTCAAACCCAAATCGATCGATTGAGTTGTATTAGCTTTGGGTGTCATTTGATTCAAAAAAGACAAAAAGCCTACTTTCTCACCTATTTTATTAGCCATTGCTGCCGCACCGAGAGCAACATCCGCACTATCAATAGTGTCGTAATACCACATTGCACTTTGATAGCCATTTTTAGGGTCGTTATATAGCTCGATCGCCCGATTCCTAATTGCTAAAACATCGTTAGCATCAGTCGCTCCAGTAACTACTTGAATGGTGCGATCGAAACCTACTACATTATCCCATTCTCCCGGAACTATTTTATCGATAGCTCGAAGTAGCTTAACGGTTAAATTGTCGGAAGGCAAACTATCTAATAGTTGTACGATCGATTTGGTCATAGTTTTACAATTTTCTACAACTTGATTATATCTAAACTAATTGCGGTGCGGTTGGGACGGTATTTACGAAAAGTATTAGTTGCAATACGATATTTTTGCTTTGTTTGATTTCGTTTCGTTAATTATTTTGATTTGAAAAAATAATAAGATCTAAATTAAAAGACTATTTTATCTATAAAATAAGCTGACAAGAATTATACTTATTTAATGGCAGGCGAACCAAAAGAAATCCAAATCTATCTTGAGGAAGTTATAAAGTAGTTCGATCG
>CAYWIH010000157.1:0-6185 GCA_964458305.1 uncultured bacterium
TCAGTGCCAGGATTCTTCTTTTTAAAGTCCTATTCTATCTTATAGATGGAGTAGGACTTTAATGTTTTTATTAACACACTAAAAGTTAAAATTTGGTCTGAGATAGATAATTTACGTACGTGTAATGAAGGATCGATTACAAATATTATTTCAACAAGTTAGATTATTAAATCCAGTGGAGCGTACGGATCGAATTGTTGATGTTTTAATTGACGAGAATCAAATAAAAGCTGTTAAAACAAATTTAGTAGATATTTTTGTAAAAATCAATAAAATAGATTGTCAAGGGTTAATCTTGGGTAGTGGATTAGTAGATCTTTACAGTCATAGCGGACAACCAGGATATGAAGAACGAGAAACTATAGCTAGTTTAGCTGCAGCAGGAGCAGCCGGTGGTTTTACTCGTTTGGCTATTTTACCAGATACACTGCCTCCTATAGATCGTTCTGCAGTATTGGCATCCCAAATAAACAATCGCCGATTTAATTGCGATCTACAAAGCAAAAACTTAGTTGCTCGATCGCCTCATTTTTATTATTGGGGTGCTCTTAGTATTGGCGTTCAAGGGCAAAAAATGTCAGAACTAGCTGAGTTAGCAGCAGCAGGAGTAATTGGCTTTACTGATGGATATCCAATCGAAAATTTAGGATTATTACGACAATTATTAGAATATCTCAAACCTTTTAATAAACCAATAGCATTATTTAGTGTTAATAAAGATTTGAAAGGTAATGGGGTAATTAGAGAAGGAGAAACATCAATTTGTGCTGGTTTGCCAGGCGATCCTGGAATTTCAGAAGCCACAGCAATAGCGGCTGTATTAGAACTTGTAGATCGAATTGGTACGCCAATTCATTTGATGCGAGTTTCTACGGCTCGTGGTGTAGAATTAATTGCCTCAGCTAAAGCTAGGGGCCTTCCTATTACAGCAAGTACTACCTGGATGCACTTACTTCTCAGCAGCGATCGAATTCTTGATAATTACGATCCTAATTTGCATTTAGAACCTCCTTTAGGAAATAGAAATGATGTCAAAGCCCTGATTCAAGGAATAAAACAAGGTATCATAGATGCAATCGCGATCGATCATACTCCTCATACTTATGAAGAAAAAACTGTTGCTTTTGCCGAAGCAGCCCCAGGTGCAATTGGATTAGAATTAGCTTTACCTTTGCTGTGGCAAGGATTAGTAGTTAGCAAAGAATTAACAGCCCTTGAGTTGTGGCACGCTTTGAGCGTAGGCCCGCAATTATGCTTGCATCAAACACCGAAACAACCAATCTGCGGCCAAGATGCGGAATTAACATTATTCGATCCCAATTTAAAATGGAAAGTCGAACGAAATAATCTTCAATCGCTTTCTGCGAATACTCCTTGGTTTGGCAAAGAAATAACAGGTCGTGTAGTTGGAATCTGGAATTGTTAAATTGAAAGTTGTAAGGCAAAAAATATCGAGTAGGTAAATTTAACCCCCACCCACAATAGTCACCACCTCCAATCGATCGCCCTGATTAAGCATAGTTTGCGACCAATATTGTTTGTGAAGTATCTCGCCATTGTACTCTATTGCAACTAAACGAGGATTAAATCCAGTATCTGCTAGTAGAGTTGGTAATTTTGTTCCTGTCGAACAGTTATATTTTTTTCCGTTTATAGTAATATCGACAGTATTTGTAGTGTTGGACATTAACCTTTAAAACTTTTTTTCAAAATTGAATGATTTTGCTCGATCTCTATGGAGTTGAGATAGTAAATACTGAGTCACTCTAGTAGGTTCTTCTGCTTGCATGATAGCGCGAACGACAGCTATTCTGCTCGCACCAGTTGTTAGTACCTCATTTATATTGCTAGTATCAATTCCACCAATAGCAAACCAAGGGAGATCGCAATTTTTAGCTACGTAAGTTAAATAATCTATTCCAGCAGGATTTTTTCCAGGTTTTGTGGGTGTAGCGTAGATCGGCCCGACTCCAATATAATCTGCTCCCTGGGCGATCGCCCTTTCCATTTCTTCTATATTAGTAGTGGAGCAACCAATTATACGCGAAGATCCCAAAATTTTTCTTGCCGTAGTAACACTTAAATCTTGCTGTCCTAAGTGAACTCCATCAGCATTAACTGCTATTGCTATGTCAACTCGATCGTTGACGATAAACAAGGCATCATATTGATGACATAACTGACATAATTTTTCAGCATTGGCTAATTTAACCGAGTCATCTGAATGCTTGTCTCGATATTGAACCAGACTCAATCCTCCAGCTAAAGCTGCTTCTACTATAGGAATTAATCGGTCTGATTCGGAGGTAACTAGATAAAGTAAAGATTCTTGAAGTTTCTGACGGCATCGATAAGCAAAGAGATCGGTTTCAAGAGTATAAACTTGATAGCGCATTTGCTTGCAAGACTTCCCCATATCTTGCTTGTAAAGTTTACCATATTCTTCTAAAACTCTTAATGCCTCTTCAACTCTACAGAGATTTGCTTGTAAAAGATTTTCTATACTACTACGACTTTCTTCTTGAGGATGGGATAGATCTGTACCAGGATCGTTTTGGGTATCTCTTGCCATTCTCAGCTCGAAACTATGCCAACTAGCCAATTCTTGCCGTATTTGCTTGCAACGCTCTGATAAATCCCGATCGCTTAAACCAAATCTACACCATTCCTCAATAATCCGCATTCCTTCTCTGGCTCGATCTAAATTAGCATCTAAAATGCGGTGAATTATTTGAGTTTGCTCCTGAATTTGGCTGTATCGCTTCACCATAAAATACCATAATTTTAGCGATCGATCGCTATTTAACAGACATTACACCATACCACGACTAACGTCAAGATAAAGTATTACCAATCTTCAAGGGGATCGGGAGTTTTTTGATAAGATTGTCTTTTTTGAGAGTATTTGCGATTTTTTTGCCTATTTTTTCGGGGTTTTTGTCCTTCTTGCCACAATAATGGCAATATTGCTGCTGCGATCGCACCGATACAGAAGCAAAATGCTAACATAACCCCTACAGGCAATTTTAGCGAGCGAAATGTAACCGCTTCAAACAAGGAAAACTGCAGCGATATCCCAGTATAATTTTGCACTGATAATACTGCAATTACTGCAATCGAGAGACTCAAAACGATCGCACTGAAAAGGTTAGTTAATTTGATTAATTTACTCGTACCAAAGTACTGAAAACGATCGGCCATCTTTAAAAGGATTTATAGTTGCTTTATTTTAACATTTATGCTATCTGTGGTGTTTGACAATGTTTTATTGAGCTAAAGACTTTAGTATCCAGCCGATAATAACTCCAACACCGCCAAAACGCAACGCTTGCCAAAAAGGTGCGATTAAATCTTTCCACTGGAGCAAACGACTTTCTAAATTATGCTCTATGGTTGCTAATTCTTCCTCAATACGGTTCAATTCAGTTTTAATTGGCGATTTTTGCGGATTGTTTTGCTGTTGTTGCTGTAATTGTTGTTGTTGTTCCTGAAGTTGGGCGCGTTTTTTCTGATTTTCGTTAACTAAAGCTATTCTTTTTTTAACAACTGCAAGATCTCGTTCTAATTGTAATAGCGATCGCTCGAGATCTTCTTGGTTATCATCTAGGCGATCTGAATTGGTAGAAGACATAATATTGTAAGTATAGTAATTAATAAATGCTTCTCTAGAATAAATATAAATCCTTTAGTAACTACAAAAGGTCATTAATTGTTATGTCTGAATTGAAAACTTCCACTTCCGCAGAAATACTCCAACAGGTTAGTACTGTCGAACTGGCCAGAGAATTAGCTCACCGTTTGGGGATCTCTCCTTCCGAGTGGCATAAACTAAAGGCAAATCGTAAAGCACAAGCAAGCCAACAAGCTGCTGCTGCTTTAGTTTTTTTGCTTAAAGATCGACCCTCAGAAGCTTTAATGCATTTGGATCGAGCTACAAAATGGTTAGATCGTTCCATCTCTGCTCCTCCTTGTCCTTCTCACGGTAACCACGATCGAAGTTAGTTTAACATTGGTTGTTTGCTCGATTTAGTTTGGATTTCTTTACAAAGACTTAATTGCGTTCCTGTTTTATTCCAACGAACTCGATCGAAAATTTCGTGTAATATACACAATCCTCGACCGCTTTCTGCGTTTTCTGGTGGTAATTGATGATTTGCTATCTGCTCGGAGTGGCTGTTCGCTAGGAAACCACTACCTTCATCAGAAATTACCCAGAAATATTTTTCTTCGATCGAGGAGTATTTTACCATTACGGTTTTAGTCGGATCTAGCTTATTACCGTGTTTAGCTGCATTTACTAGGGCTTCTTGTAGTCCTAGTCTAATTTCTGGTTGCCATTCTAATGGTATGTGGGCTAGAAGCAAATCTAAAACTGGATAGAGGTATAAAGTAGAGGTGAAGCTTATAGTATTCCAACTGTGTCTTTTAGTTACTAGTGAAACAGCCATCACGAAGAAGTCCTTATGCTTTTATCGGAATGTACTTTGAATTAACTCAATCTTTAGAAAAGACCTAGTCTTATTGTTATTTCTTGATTGAATTTTTCTTTTGTTGGGTTATATTTTAATTTCGATCGCTAGTATTCTTTGCATATTAATTATTTTTAGCTTCGAATAACTTTGTCTATCAAAATAATCTTTTTAAAGACAAACTTAGCTTTATGCTTTTAAACCCTAGCTAATTTTTTTAATGGCAGCTTCTCATAAAATACACTTAATTTTAGTTTGTGGAGAATAAACTAGTACTTATTTCGTATCTTTTTTAGTTGATATAATCTCCATAGTTTTATTATAGCGAAAATCTCTAATTTGATTGCAATACAAAAACTAATATTCAGGAGTTATTTTGTCGCGATTGTAAATATTTTTCATAGCTTTGTTCGCAGAGCTACTTTTTTGACGGTATTCGAGTATATATTTTGGTCTTACAAGATGATATTATCACAAAATTGCTTTGAGAAAAGCAATACATTCTACGTGAGAGGTTTGAGGAAAAAAATCTACGGGTATAACTAAAATTAATTCGTATTTATTGTTACTTGTTAGTAGTTTGAGGTCTCTGGCTAAAGTAGCAGGCTGACAGCTAAGGTAAACTAAGCGAGATGGTAAAGTCTCCAAGAGAGTATCGATCAGGCTGCGATCGCAGCCTTTACGCGGGGGGTCGAGCATTACTAAATCGGGTGTTACTGATAGGTTTGGTATAATATTTTCTACCTTGCCTACTTGAAAGCTGACGTTATTAATACCGTTAATTTTAGCGTTGGATGAGGCTCGTTCGATGGCTTTTTGTTGGACTTCAATACCGATTGCCATTTCTACTTTTTTTGCTAAAGGTAAAGTGAAAGTGCCAATACCGCAATAAGCATCAATTAAAATTTCATTTCCTTTTAAATTCAGTCTCTCAACAATTTTTTTTAACAACTTTTCTGTTGTTTTTGTATTTACTTGAAAAAATGTATCGGCATTTAAACCGAATCTCATGTCAGCAAAAATTTCGTTTAAATAACTTCTACCAGAAATACAGTAAGTTTCTTTGCCAAAAATTACATTAGTTTTGTTTGGATTATGATTTAAATTGACTCCTACTAAGTTGGGATATCTTTTTAACCAAATTTCAGCTAATTGGGAAATTCCTTTTAATTGCTTATCGGAACTTACTAAAGTTATTAACATTTCTCCGGTATTTTTGCCGATACGTAGGGACAGATAACGCAACTGTCCCCAATGTTTTCGTTCGTCATAAACAGACCAATCTTGTTGTTGGATATCTTGTTTAATTTCTGCAAGAATCGGATCTAAACGGGGATCTTGTATCGGACATTGATTGAGGTTAATTAGTTGATGAGTACCTTTGCGATAATATCCTGCTTGTAACTTACCAGTCGCAGAAACTCCAAAAGGATAGGTTACTTTATTGCGATAACCTAAAATATCGTAACTGGGAACGATCTCGGCTACATTTGGATGAGAAAAACCGCCAATTCTTCGTAGAGTTTGAATTACGCCTTCTCTTTTTGCAGCTAATTGATAATTATAATCTATATGTTGCCACTGACAGCCGCCACATTTATCGGCGACAATGCATCTGGGACGAATGCGATCGCTTGACGGATCTAACAATCGATCTAATTTAGCGCGGGCATATTCAGGTTTAACCCGAATCAATCTTGCTATAATGCGATCGCC
>CAYWIH010000157.1:6285-10642 GCA_964458305.1 uncultured bacterium
AATTTCATCTTTGATTTCGCTCGATCGTTCCCAGTCTAGAACCTACTGAAATTAGATGCTGTCTTATTGTCGATTCAAATTGATATAGATAAGCTGCGGTAATTATCCAGACAAACAAACGAGAGATCGGACTGTACAATGGCTGAGTAAATATTGAGATTGGGAATCCAAGCAGGAAGATTTCTCATGAGAAAAACTCGTTTATTATTTTAGAGGTTGGCTTATAAAATTACATTATAAAAATACTTGTAGGAAAATAGAGCAATTAATTTGCTAAATTTTTATTTTCCAAGACGATCGAAACCGATTGTCAAAGATTTAAATGCAAGTATAATTTTTTTCACTCCCAGGAAAGATATTAAGATCCTGACATAAAGTAAGATAATTTGACAAATAAAGAATCAAGGGAGCAAAAATAGTCAAAAAGCTTTAATATTAAATCGAGAAAAATAAAATGGTTAAGGAAAAATCAAAACGCAAACAAGAAAATAAATAAACAAAAAATTATGAAACCAGAAACAATTACGAAAATTCTTAAGGAAAAATTCGGCGAAGATGCTGTAGAAAAACCGAGTATCGATACTTGGCAAGTAGATACCGATCGACTGCGTTTGTTAGTGATTCTCTCCCAGGATAATAGTTGGTTGCGGTTATTAGTACCGATCGCACCAGCAACAGAAGCGCAAGCTTTTGCGTATGAATTGTTAGAAGCTAATTTTGAGAAAACCCAAGAAGCGCGCTACGCTTTCTCTCAAGGAGTATTATGGGCGGTTTTTCTGCATAATTTTGATAGCTTAACAGAAACAGATTCGATCGCAGCGATCGACTCGGTAGTAGCTTTAAAAGAAAAAGGTTTATCGGAATTATTCCAAAAACAAATCGAGGGGCGCATTCGTCAAATTATCAAAGCTGCCAAAATGCAAGGACAAAATCTCGAAACTACCTTAAAAACGATCGAACGGCTTTATCATGAAGGAATGATGGGAGGCTTGCAACAAGATCCCGAAGAAAGAAAAAAATTTATTGAATCGTGGCAATATCAATTAAAGCGTTTGTGGCCCGAAGTAGAAGCCGAAAATAGATAATGGATATTTTAGAAATTCTCAAACGAGATTACGAGCAATTTCCTGAAAATCAGACATATACTATTTATGCTGAGAATGTTTATTTTAAAGATCCTCTCAATGAATTTATTGGAGTAGATCGCTACATTCAAAATATAAATACGATCGCGAGATGGTTTGAGGAGATCGAATTAGAAGTGCGCGATCTGCGTAGGGTAGAAGACACCATAAAGAGCGAATGGACTCTTTATATGAATTCTCCCTTACCATGGAAACCTCGGCTTGCTATACCGGGTAGAAGCGAATTAAAACTGAACGCTGAGAATCTAATTATTTCCCATATCGATTATTGGAATATCTCACCAATGGAGGTTCTCAAACAAAATCTGTTTCCTTTGAAGGACAATAATAAAAGAAAATAAAGATTAATATAAGGAATGTAAACCTCTCTCAGAAATCACTCGATCTCTCATGCGCGTAATTCTCATGACTGGCAAAGGCGGAGTAGGTAAAACCTCCGTTGCTGCTGCTACTGGTCTTCGTTGTGCCGAACTCGGCTATAAAACTCTTGTCTTAAGTACAGATCCGGCCCATTCTCTAGCTGACAGTTTCGACCTAGAATTAGGACACGAACCCATCAAAGTGCGTCCTAACCTCTGGGGGGCCGAACTCGATGCCTTAATGGAATTAGAAGGTAATTGGGGGGCTGTAAAACGCTATATTACCCAAGTTCTCCAAGCAAGAGGTCTAGAAGGAGTTCAAGCCGAAGAATTGGCTATTTTACCAGGTATGGACGAAATCTTCGGTTTGGTGAGGATGAAACGCCATTACGATGAAGGAGATTTTGAGATCTTAATTATCGATTCTGCACCTACTGGAACTGCTCTACGACTTTTAAGCATACCAGAAGTTGGTGGCTGGTACATGAGAAGATTTTACAAACCTTTACAAGGGATGTCGGTGGCTTTAAGACCTTTAGTAGAGCCTTTATTTAAACCGATCGCGGGTTTTTCTTTGCCAGATAAGGAAGTAATGGATGCTCCTTACGAATTTTACGAGCAAATCGAACAGTTAGAAAAAGTTTTAACTGACAATACTAAAACTTCAGTTCGTCTGGTAACAAATCCAGAGAAAATGGTAATTAAAGAGTCTTTACGCGCTCATGCCTATTTAAGTTTGTATAATGTCGCCACAGATTTAGTAGTAGCAAATAGAATTATTCCCGACGAAGTAACCGATCCTTTTTTCCAAAGATGGAAAGAAAATCAGCAAATTTATAAGAAAGAGATTTACGATGATTTCCATCCTTTACCAGTAAAAGAAGTACCGCTTTATTCTGAAGAAATGTGCGGTTTAGAGGCTTTAGAAAGATTAAAAAATACTCTTTATCCAGGCGATGAAGATCCCTCGAAAGTTTATTACAAAGAAAATACTATTAAAGTAGTTCAAGATGGCGGTAATTACAGTTTAGAATTGTATTTACCAGGAATCAAAAAAGAGCAAATTCAATTAAATAAAACTGGCGACGAACTTAATATTAGAATTGGCAACCACCGTCGCAATCTAGTTTTACCTCAAGCTTTAGCTGCTTTAAATCCTTCTGGTGCAAAAATGGATGAAGATTATCTAAAAATTCGTTTTGGCAATCCTGTTAAGGTTTAAATTATTCCGAGCGATCGATCCTAAATTCGATCGCTTTTAGGATATTTTTATTCAGATGCGATCGAAACTAACTCAATCTTTAACCTAAAATAAATATGTCCGACTCTTCCATTACCGTCACAGTTAAGCTATTTGCAGCCTATCAAGAAGCTTATGGAATGCCAGAATTAAAGTTAGAGTTACCAGCACGAACATCGGTAAAAGAAGTCCTCGATCGCCTTGTTAAAGAACGTCCAGAGTTAGAACAATGGCGCGATCTGACTCGTTTTGGGGTTAATTTAAATTTCGTTGCTGGCGATACCCCTTTACAAAATGGCGATGAAGTGGTAATGATTCCGCCTGTTAGCGGAGGATAGTATTGGGGTCAGGGGTCAGAGGTCAGAGGTCAGGGGTAGCAAGTTTATAGATTTATGTAGTTGCAGATATTACTTTGGGTAATTTTCGCTAAAGTGAGGCGGTGGTGTTGAGTAAATCTAATTATGTTGCGATCGCAATTTAATAATTTATTTGAAAAAGCTTTTTTATGGTTAAAAAATTGGTTTAATAATTGGGTTAAAACTAATTCTGAAAGAACAATTATCGAAATAGGCCAAGAAGGGACACAATTTTTACGCAACATTGCTATAGGAACTTATTTGCTTATTATTTTCCTGGGTATTATTGGTTTTAATATTTATTCATTACCTCTTCCCATAATACGTTTAATTTTAGCAATTCCTGTAATCTGGGTTATCAAAGAAATTCAATTTAATTTTATAAAAGCATTTAAAAAATTTTTATTATTTCTTATATGGGTAATAGTAGTTTATTCTGGTTTTGGGCTTTTAGTAGCTTTTTCTCCTGACTTAAGAGACTTAGAAATTATTGATAGTTTAGGTGTTTTTTCAGATTTGATAAGAGAGACATTTATTGAAAAAATCGATTTTTTAAACTTTTTAGACCTTAGCGAACCAACTATACTTAATTATTGTCTCGTGCAATCAATTTTTCTATGTTTTGGTATAACTACTATTTATTTATTGCTTTGTGGACTAGCAATTATTCGTTCTTTTATCAGTTTGCTTGAAGCGGCGATAATTAAAATGATAGCAATGTTATTTGCAGGTAAAAAAGATATTCCTCAAGGAATTATGCTTGTAATTATTTGTATTTTAAATATACTAATAGGTCGCTATTTATTAAACAAAATAGGATTAGTTTAAAAAAAATAGATTTAGTCGTTGAAAAATTTATTTAGTTTTTATTGATTCTCTAAATTCAGATTCAATTTTATTCCCAGAACTGTAATTATAATAACGATCGCAGACACCAAGAATAGCGGCTAATAAAATCCAACCTAAAACGTTTACGCGCCAATCGAAAATACTGACATCAAAAATATTAAAGAAAATACAACTACTAAAAGCGACTAAATAAGTAAATAAAATTAATCGATCTCTTTGTTTTTTAATCTTAGCTTGCGATCGAACGTTTAATAAAATAATTGCGCGCAAAAAGATCCAAGCAATTAAGCCAAAAAATAATAAAATCCCGAAAATGCCGATCTCAGCAGATAACATTAAATATAAATTGTGGGGGTGTCCCATCCAAATACCCTTTTTTTCTTCATACAAGGTGGTAAAACTTCGATC
>CAYWIH010000158.1:0-10577 GCA_964458305.1 uncultured bacterium
ACAACCTTCGCAATGCTTTGAGCTGCATTCGAGTCAGGATAACTCGAACTATTACAGTAATAATTATTGCTAATAATAAAGGTCGCAACCAATCAAGAGAACCTGAAATTAAAATGCGATCGACAAAAACTTGGGTAAATACTGGTAATGTTATTCTGGGTACTACTAATAACAATCCGGCAAAAAGACAGAAAAAAATGGCACTTTTTGAACTGTTTAAGCGGGAAGATAATGCAGCAAAGATATTCCTTTTTTGACCTCCTTTTTTAAACTCAGGCCCGGGTCTTAATACTAAGACTACTCCAGTAAAAGAGCGATCGAATTCGTCGATAGATACCGTTCTTCTTCCGCTAGCGGGATCGTTAAGATAGACTCTTTTTTTACCTATCCCTTCGACAACTAAAAAATGGTTGTGACTCCAATGAACTATGTAGGGAGGTTCTATTTGCCGTAACTCTTCTAATTCTTTTTTGTAGCCTTTAGCTATTATTCCGTAGTTAAGGGCTGCTTTAAGAATATTAGCCGCATTGCTGCCATCTCTGGAGATGCCGCATTCATCTCGAAGTTCCGTAGCGGGGACGATGCGATCGTAGTATGCGAGAATAATGCCTAGAGAAACTGCCCCGCATTCTACTGCTTCTTTTGATAGTCTCGTTGGCGTGCGTATTCTTTTCAATTTTTGGCTCTCCCTTTTTATATCAGTAGCCAAATAATTGGTAATTTGTATTACCAATTAGCAATTACAAATTGTTGTCTAATAGCCTGAGAGTTTTATTTTATTGAAGGCAATTTAGATTTTGGACAACTCAAATCACGTGGATCTAAAGTCTGAATACCACGCACCCAGGGTGCAAGACGACCTGGTATTAATTCTAGAGTTCCATCTGGTTTTAAAGTCCCTATTTTATTTCTAGGATCTTCTAAAGCTACCGTACATTTTCCTACATCACCATTAGCTCTAATTACTAAAGAATTAGGTCTAGAAGCATAACAAACATTATCTTCAGAATTGCCGTTGTAAATTTGAGGCAAAGTAACACCTGAAAATAATTTGTTTCCGAGCGAGTAGATCGCATCTTTTAGTTCTTGCTGGGAAGTAAAAATATTTATCGACTCGTCGTTATCTCCTCCAAAACGCCCTATCGGTTTAAATAGGAAAGAAAAGCGTTTGTCTTGAATAAATTCTTTTCTGATGTTCTCGATTAGCGTATCTAATAACTTTATACTATCGGGAGTAAAATGCAGTCGCAAAAGAACATCAACAGGTAGAGAACTATCGCGAATTGCTAATAAATTAGACCAAATGCGATCGAAAGTTCCCTTACCATCAGCACGTCTTCTGCTTCGATCGTGTATTTCATGCGGCCCGTCCAGAGATATTTGATATCTTTTAACACCTGATTCTGCTAATTTATTAAGGGTATCGATATCTAAAAGATATCCGTTAGTTGTCATAGATCCTTCGTAGTAAAAATTGGTATATTTGCGACTTAATCCAGTGGCATATCCAGAAATATCGTAGACAATATCTTTAGCTATTAAAGGTTCGCCGCCAAACCAAGAAATGAAAAGTTTAAATTCTTTTTTCTCTTCACAGCGTTTGTAAATTAGGTTTTTAATGCCGTTAACTGTCTCTTGGGCCATTCGCCCTGTTTGATGGTCTTCATAACAATAAATACAGCGAAAATTACATCTTTCTGTAGGTAAAACTATTAGTTCCAAGATTTTATTTGAAACTAAACTAGCACGACGATGAATGTTATTATTTTGAGTTTCGATTGAAAGATTCGCTAAGTTCATATTTACTCCTTTTGTCTTTTAAATTATTACTTATATGTTTGAACTAAAAACAGTTAACAATACAATTGAAACTTTTTTTACTACTATAAATTTAAACTTTTTCAAATCATATGAATTGAAGAGGGAACGTAAAACTCCAAAAAAAGATTTAAACTGATAACTGGTTAATCACTGTTAAAAGAGATCGAGGTCAAAGGTTTTAGACGATCCTCTGCCATCTGGCAGAGGATTACAGAATTATGATTCATTTAGAATTAAGAAAGTGAAAACCTTGCAAGTGCATGGGATGAAAATTCAATTCGCTAAATGCTAGTTTATGATTAGCTTCGCCGACTTCACTGCTCTTGCAAAGTTTGCCAAATCATCCGTAAATTTAGCAGGTAGCGAAAATATCGCATATAGTGTTTGGACAATTTGTATTCTGTGCTCCCGAAACTTTCTCGAGTTCGTCTAGAGTTAATTCTTCACTAACTTTAGCTAATTGCTCGTCTCGAACTACTACTTTTCCATATTCGTCAATAGCGATCGAATTTGTGTTTTTTTCAGAAAAGTTTTTGCTGTTCATAATTCACCTTTTGTCGATAAGATTTGTTTGTTTTGTGCTGTAGCTAACCTTGATTAACTACATTTCTAATATAAAAAAGATTCAGACCTCATACAATGGATAAAATTTAGATTTTATAGGATATTTTTTAGATAGTTATATTTGGTACAAAAAAATCAAAAAATAAATAAAAAACTCTATCTCGATCGAGTTTAAACTCACACAGCATACCCAAATATAATAAATATTTCTCGCTATTTTTAAAAATTGGTATAAAAATACTATAAATTTAAAACTTCTAGAAAATGCTAATTGTTTAATTGGTTCAAAACAAAATCAAGTAGAAGCTAGAGTAGTTAATTTTTGTGATCTAGAAAATAAAACAGAATTCAGATTAGTTACCAATTTATCAGAAGTAGAATTTAGTAACGAAGAAATAGGAGAACTTTATCGCAGAAGGTGGGCGATTGAACTTTTATGGAAGTTCCTCAAGATGCATCTTAAATTAGATAAATTGATGACAAAAAGTGTTAATGGGATCATCATACAAATTTATAGTTGGTTGATATTTTATATTATTCTTCAGCTAACAGATATCTATACAAAAATTGTCAAAACGACATTAGATAAACTTCGTTATCTACAGTCATTTATGAATGAAAAAATTAGCTATATTCATTGGTGCGCGAAGAATGAGTTTTACTTGGTAACTGTCTCCGAACTGCTTGCAGCGCGCTACGCGCTACGCGCTCCCGCAGAAATAATATAAATTTAAATGTAAAGTTATATTGCTAGATTCAATGTTTCTGGGATGAAACCTAAATAATTAATTACGAATTATTATTCTGCCGATAATTCTAAAACCCAATCCTGTAAATCTTCGGTATCCCAAGAGTTACCGTTCCATTCGTGTGTAGGTCGGTACGGCTGATTAGATCCACGCACTCGACCTCGAATTACTTTCATAGAAAGGAACAAATTAATTTTATTGCTTGGCAATTCAAATATACGATTCTCAATATATTCGGTGTCGGCACTGGTTTCAGTTCCGATTAGCTCAGCATTTGGTATCGACAAAACTAAATCGGCGAAATTAAGGCAAGAACTTCCACAAGCTCCATCACTCAATAGATATATCTTGGGAGCAATTTCTCCTTTGCGAATCGCTTTTTGGTCGCTAACAAACCCAATAGATTGACGATAATATTTATCGCCATGTTTTAAAGCTCGTTTCATCCCCGCAATTATATCGTCATGTTCCCGTACTTCGTCGCTATCTTCTCCTCGTATATTTGCTAAATAAGAACGGTTTTCCTTAACTGCTTTTATATTGCTCTTAGATACTCGCCAATCAACAGCAAGTGCGCCGCCCCCAGGTAATCGTTCGACAAAACCCTCACCCCAAATCGACTTTAGCAAATCTTCGCCCCAGCGCGAGTCTCCACCAACATTGCGGCGCACGTCGAATACTATTACATCAGAAGATCGCAAAGCCTCGCTATTTTCTTTGACTGTTTTAATAACACTAAGTAATTTTTCTTGTTCTTTAGCTCTAAAACTAGACAGTGTAATCCAAAAAACACCAGCATCAATCTGCTTTAAACCTATTTCTGGACGATCGGCTTTGCCCCTGAAAGCAAAAGCCCAAATCGGCCTAAATAAATCGAAGGTGATGGGTTGCCAGTTAAGATTGAGATAGTATTTACCACTCGATCTATTATTAAAAGTGCATCGAGTTGGTCTTTGTATATAAGGATTACCTTCGTCGAACATTAATAAAGGAGCAAAGAGGTTTTTATCACTAGCCAGTCCTTCTACGCCATAAAATGGCTGAACATTGCTAGCAAAAAGTTGGTTGACAGATTTTCCATCACAAGCAATTACTGCGTCGCCAGGTTGTGGAAGTTTTGCTAGCGCGGCATTCAACTCCATATCTGATAAATCGGATACGATAAACTGATTGTTATGTAGAGATACAGCAAAACCAGGCCAGAAATTATTTTCTAGCTTAACACCATCAGAAGGAAGAATCTCAAGATGCTTATCGTTAAAGCGATTAATATATCGACGCAATGCGAAATAATAGCCTCCAAAACTATCTGCTGTTTTTGCTAACTGTGACGCTTCAATGTAACCCTCTCTCATCCATTTAGCAAATTGAGGATTTTGTGGATCGACTGCTCCGGGATGGTTTTCTTGTAGTTCAGTTTTTATGGCTGCTAAATCTTGAAGGGCTAGTTTAGCCCATGAATTCGTTTCTCCAACAGCAGATGTGGAAAATAGACTCATTAGAAGCGACATAAATAGTATTTTTAAGTATCTCATCTGAATTTTTCCTATTCATTAACTAGAGTAAATCTACGTTAGTAGTAACAAGTTACTAAGTAGTTACACAAAATTAATTACATTTTTTTTAACTAGAACGCTTATCGTATAGTTTTTATAGAGGACACTAGGAGGGAATTAATTATGTTTAGGCACAAGGGCGATCTATCGAGTTCCTTATTAATCTAAAAAAGATTTAAACTTTATACAATGGACAAAATTTAGATTTTATAGGATATTCTTTAGAAGTTATATCGTTTCTGTTTAAGATTGTTACAGGAACGTACCATGGTATGTCAGTACAGAAGTTAGGAGTCCCGAGTCGATCGGCTTTGCGGCTTAAGATTCGGCAATAATAGATTAGGTCTGAGACTCGATCTACCCGAGGCATGAAGGATCGGCTTTCGGTAGCGTCCTTATTAGTAATATTTATGGTAAATTTGTTAAAACCTAACTTTGCCAGAAATATCTTAGTTTATTAAAAAGCCAAAAAAATATAGCAAGCGATCGATAATTTTCAAATTAAATAATTCGGATCGAGCAATAAATAAAAGATTCAGCTAACAAATAAATACGTTTCCTAAAATTCCTGTACGCGATCGCTCAATTTTTGTATTTCTATATCTACCCAATCTAAATTAAATACAGTTTCATAAATGCGATTGTAAACCTTTAATTTACCTGCTTCTTTCCGCACTATTCCCGATAAAAACAGTTCGATATTCTCCCAATTTTTCTTGTCTTTAATCTCTCCTGTAACAAGTATTTCTCGGTAAGTTTCTAATAAAAGTCTGGGATTATCTTTATTTTTAGTCAATAGCTCTCTAATTGTTTTGAGGTGTTCGGGTTCGTCTTTATTCTCCCAATTTTCTATTATTTCTTTTATTATTAATTGCTCGACAAATAAAGATTCTTTTCCTTCCAAAACTCTGATTTGAGATGCCCTAATTAAATTACAGATTTTTTGTGTTAAAAAGGGTTGTCCTCCTGTCCAGGCTAAGACTTCTTTAATTGTCACATAAGGGCGATCGCAATTATCTCGCAGTCCGTTCGTTAAACTACGCGAGACTTCGTCAATTTTGAACCCTTCTAAAGCAATACCACAACCAATATTAAATGCTGTATTTTCGGGGTTTTTAATCAGATAATGGGGTGCTGTTCTCCCGATTAAAACTAAAGTTAAACGATTGTATTCAGAATTATCGGCCCGTTTATTGTAGAGAGTCCTTAAGAAAGCAAAGAAGCGATCCGCAGAGCGGATCTCGCCTTTGGCGAGCGCGCAGTTAAAATTTAGAGTGAGAACCGCATCTATTTCGTCGATGAAAATAATTATTTTTTGAGCGATTTTTTTGAGAAGTATTTCTTCAATAAATTCTCCTAATTTTTCAGCAGAAGAGAGAGAATCTAAATTCTTTTTCCAGGTGCGATAGTTAAATTCAGGGAATAAACATATTTTTTTAGCCAAGCTAAAGATAATGCTGTTATATAATTGATCTTCAGTAGTATTATCGCTAAGTATTTCTGTTAAATCTAAAGCAGCACAAACATATCCTTCCGAAATTAGTTGGTGCATAATTTTTGCTCTCAAGCTAGATTTACCCATTTGTCTGGCGTTGAAAATGTAGCAAAACTGTCCTTTTTTGAGAGTTTTATAAAGTAATCGATCGGCTTTTCGCACTACATAAGTCGGTGACTTTATTGGTAATGTTCCACCGATTTGATATTGATATTTTTCTTTTTCAGTATCTTTAAGAAGTGAGTTTTCAAAAATAAGTTTTTCTTGAGTCGCTTTAAGAAGTTCTACTGTTTGAGATAGTTCTTTGGTACGGTCTAATACTTTTTGTTCTAAGGTACGGTTGCTTTCTTCTAATATTGTAAATGACTGTTGTAATTGACTAGCCATAATATTAAAAGATCTGGCTAGTTGTCCCAATTCATCTTTGCGATCTATTCTTATTTTTTGACCCCAATAACCTTTAGCTAAGGATTTAGCGGCTAAATTAATTTTTAATATTGGTCGAGTAATCCATTGAGTTGTCAGAATGCCAATATAAATTGCTACTATTAAAGTTATTATGCACAATATTATAGTGTTACGAGTATTGGCGTGAATTTGCTCCATAAAATCCGATTCGGGAACTACTACTACTATCAGCCAATCTAGTCCATATTCATCTTTGAATGGGGACACTTGAACAAAATAGTTTTCTCTCTGAAATTTATATTTTAATTGCTGCGATCTGTCTATGCGAGCCAGATTATTATTAAAGTTTGAGAGCAAAAACTTACCAGTTTCTCTGTTTAGAACGTTGTTACTGTTAGTTATTTTAAATTCTTCATCTAGAGTATTATCATCTTGTATGAACTTTTCGTTTGGTGTTGATGTAGCAACTATTTTTCCTGAATTGTTAATGATAAAAACTTGCCCTGTTTTACCTACTTCCAAATTGCTAAGAAAATCGTAAAAATGATCGAAGTATATATCTACTCCCAAAACACCTTTTATTTTTTTTTTTTGGTCATAGATAGGGTAAGAATTAGTTATAGCTCTTATTTGATCTCTAAATGCTGTATATATATTACTCCACGTTTGTTTTTGTTTTTTGGTTGCACTTTTATACCAAGGTCTTTTTCTTGAATCATATTTTTTATACAAAAAAGCAACTATATTTTGTTGATATTTCTCAAAGTCTCTATAATATTCAAGTTTATAATTAGTGGCTCGATCGGCAATAATAATATTATATTTATTTTCATTTAAACGCCTTACACCATAAAATTCACCTAACGAGTTTCCATAAAAAATAAAAGCAATATATGGAAAATGTTTTATTTGTTTATAAAAGTGTTTTAATATTCTATCTTTTGAGTCTGGGTCAAGCTCATTAATTTCTATTAATTCAGCATTTAATTTATTAATTAAAGCAGCAGATGAAGTATAATATTCAATTTTCTCTTCAACTCTATAGCTAACTTCAGAGAGTAATTGAAAAGATAAATCTTTAACAGCTTTTTCTCCGTTTTTGAATGATAGATAACCTGTGATTGTTACTACCCCAGTTATTTGAACCAAAAAAGGTATAAGAACAATAAAATTTAAAGATAGTGATTTGTCTAAAAGCTTAAAAATTATTTTTTTAAAATTCATCTTAAATTCAATATCATCAAAAAAAGTTTAATTTAAATTTTTAATTATCTTTGACTTAAACTAACTATTTTTTTGAAGGTTTTTGCCCTTTAAGAAATATATAACGTTCGCGAAAATTAAGATATGTTAAAGAATGGTATTTAAGTTTGAGTTCGTTAATTCCCTCTTGTATTTCTCTGTTAGTAAAACTAGAAAGAAGAGTAAGATAATAGTTTTCAATCATTTGAAAATACTTAGTTTTTTCTATTGATACAGGATAATCAATAAATTTTACTGTTGTCTTAAATCCTACTTTTTTAAACAAGCAAGCTATATCTTCATAGTGATGTTGTAGCTGTTCATATCGTTCAATAGCTGCTTCAAATAATGGATGTTCTGTTGTAGGTGGCATCATTACTAATAGTAAAATTCCATTAGGAGGTAGTCGCTCAAATAAACTTTTTATGAGTTGACTTTTATTTTTTACGATATGAAGCATATGTTTCATAAGTACTTTATTATAGTATTCCTGTTGTTTGACAAAATCTCTAGCATACATGACTAAAGGTTTGAATTCTTTTTGTAAAGGAATTTTCTCGATCATCTCTTTTGATGGATCGACGCAAATAGTAGGATCGATCATACTAACTAAATCACAAATTTTTTTTGTAAAAAAGCCCGTACCGCAACCAATATCTACTAAGGTATCAGTAGGTTTTAATTCTAAATCAAGAACTATTTTTTCGGATAAAAATTGAACAAAATCATGAGAATATTCCCAGGAGTTATTGTAAGATTTTGAGACTTTTTTATAATGAGATTTAATTGACTCTGATTGCTGATAAAAAGATTTCATGGCTTAGAAAAAGTAGTGAGAGAGTTAGTAAGATGTCAAAAAAAATAAATAAATTCAATGTCAGGAGTAACTCATATTTTGCACTCCTTGCGATCGCTACCAAAAATAAGCGTTTGAGCGGACTATAAGTCGTGATTGGTAACAGTCACGGGGGGGGTTTTTAGGGGAGAGTGGTACAGTGATGTATTCCACTTTTACCCGACCAAAAAAGAGGGTCAACGCAGAGAACCGGATTAATTAGTTCAGTTATATCTCGTATTTTTTTTGTATAAATTCCAGTTCCACAGCCAAGATCTACAAAAATATCTGTAGATTTTAGGTCTAAATATTTGACTATTTTTTTACTGTAAAATTCGATTATTTGAGATGAATTATCAAAAAGTTCGTCGTAATTATCAGCAATTTTGTCATAATGATTTTTGATTGATTTTCTTTGTTGATAAAAAGATTCTGTCATTTTTTTAGAGATAAAGTGTTTTTTTATTGAGTGAAGTTAACTAACAACAATAAGTAATAAAAAGTCTATCTATCTATTAAACTACTGAGGATCGAGGAGTATAATTCATAAGAAAAAATTAAATTAACAAGTCACATTTATAAATATAGTATTAACTATTATCCTCCTTCTTCAATTACTTCTCAATGTGTTTAAAACTCGCAATTATGAACTTCTCAAAGCAACAATAGGATCTAATCGAGCAGCTCTACGTGCGGGAGCAACACCAAAAACTAAGCCTACAGCCCCAGAAATTCCCGTTGTCAACAAAACTACTCCCAAGGAGACTGTCGGCTGTAAAGGAGTCAAAATAGTAACGAAAATTGTCGCACTGACACCGATTCCAGTCCCAATTAAACCACCTACTACTGCCAAAATAACCCCTTCAACTAAAAACTGGGTGAGAATAGACCCCTCGGTAGCTCCGATCGCCTTACGCAAGCCAATTTCTTTAGTTCTTTCGGTGACTGAAACTAGCATAATATTCATTATTCCAATTCCCCCAACTACCAGAGAAATACTTGCTGTTGCTACCAAAAATATACCAAAAGTCCGCGTAACTCCAGCTACGAGCTGCTGAAATGACTTGTTAGTATGGATTTTAAAATCTTTCTTACCGTGTCTGCGTATGAGAATATTAGTGGTTTGAAAGGCAGCAGCTCTAAGACTGGCAATACCTCTTTGTTTAGCTTTTACGTCCATATTGTCGATGGGAATACCCAGAGGCGATCTAGAACCTCCTAGCCTCGAAGCCATCGTTGTAATGGGAATATAAGCCATATTGTCTGGAGTATAACCCAAGAATGTCCCCTTAGCTTTAGTTACGCCAATAACTAGAAAATTCAAGTTATTAATTTGGATCGACTCTCCCAAGGGATTTTTATTTTCAAACAGTTGTTGCGCTAAACTAGGCCCTATTACGACAACGAGATTATTTTGCTGTAAATCTAAGCGATCGAAGAATTTGCCGCGATCGAGGAATAAATTGTCTATCTCGAGAGTGTCGGATGTAGTTCCTCTTACTAAAGCTTGTATATTACGTCCGCGATGGGATAATTGGAAGTTTTTATTAATATACGGAGCGACTGCTGAGACGGAAGGAGCTAGTTTGGCGACGGCCATCGCATCATCTAAAAACAATTGCGGTTGTTGGTTAGATAAAAGGTTAGGATTATCAGAACTAGCATAAACAAACAGGTTATTTCCGCCAAAAGACTCGAGTTGATACTCAACTAACTGCTGCGCGCCTTTACCCATAGCAACCATTGTAATTACCGAAGCGTTACCGATAATAATGCCGAGCATAGTCAAGCTGCTACGCATTTTATTTGCGGCTAGAGTTTTAATTGCTATATTTATATTTTCTAATACGTTCATTTTTTTTGAGTAACGAGTATTGAAATCAGAAGTCGATCGGCTCAAGTCAGAA
>CAYWIH010000159.1:0-10440 GCA_964458305.1 uncultured bacterium
AACTAATTTCGGTTTACCCAAATGAAGAGATTAGTTTTAGTTTTCCATTTTGATTGATTTATACTATTAGACCTTGTTAAATAAATTTCTTGCTCGATCTTTACGCGGAGGAGACATCGAGCTACGCTCCATTCGGTGGGGTGGGTGGGTGCGCTTTTTCAGCCGCAATCGCTATCTTATAATTGGTGTTGTTTGAATTTTTCTGGGATTGAAGAAACAGCTTAATAAGTTAAGTAACATTAAAATATAAAAAACTTTTATGTTTTGATATTACAATAGTGGTATAAATCAAAAAAAAACAAATAACCTGATTGAATTAGGTAATAAAAATCCCAATTATAAACATAAAATACTTTTAAAAATGGGAAAAATATAATTGCAAATCTAAACTAAAAGCACTAAACAATTGATAGATTCGCAGCCTATTTTGACAAATATCGAGTTTCAGATTTTATAAAAAACTCTTTTTGAAAGCTCGATTTAGTCCCGAGCGATCGCCCTTGATTAATAGATTTAAAATACTCTCGATCGCAACGATAAGACTATTACCAAAACAACTAGAAGCTTAAAAAATAACTTTTAGAGGAAGAGAAATTTAATCTCTTTTGATTGAAGATGTATTTGTCTGACAAGATTGATATGGTGTCTCGAGAGGATCGAGAAGGTATCTTAGGACGAACCTTACCTTCTTTGATAAACGAAGCTTGCGATCGCCATCCGAATCAAAAAGCCCTGAATCATTGGACATCCAAAGCATGGCAATCTTTATCGAATCGAGAATTAAAGATTGCAGCGATCGAATTAGCACGAGAACTATCGAACTTAGAATTAGAACGAGGCGATCGGGTTGCCCTCTTAATGCACGACGATATTAACTTCTGCATCGCAGATCTCGGTTGCCTGTTCGCGGGAATTGTTACAGTGCCGATCGACTTAACTCAAACCCTAGAAAACATTATCTTTATTTTACGGCACTCAGAAGTCAAAATTCTGATCGTTTCCAACCTGCACTTACTTTATCAAATCATTCCTTGTTTATGGAAAGCATCTAATTTGCAGGCCGTAATTGTTGCAGAAATTCCCGATAATTGGCAAAAAATCCGCACCGAACTTTTAGATTGTCACTCAGAACTCAAGCCAAAAACTATTCCTACTTTTGCCTGCTTGCGAGTCCCCACCTTTATTTGCGAAGCTAATTCAGCTTTACCTTGTCCCCCTCCTCCCTTTCCCGAGTGCATACAACTGTTCTCTTTAGCAGAAATTCGCGTTAAAGGAAAAGAATTGCAAAGCTCTCGAAGAGCCGCTCAATTGCCTCAAATTTTAGCGACCGACCTAGCAACTATTATTTATACGGCCGGGCCGACTAGAGAACCGAGAGGAGTGATGCTAACTCATGAAAATATCTCCGCCGATATTTTAACCTCATTTAGCTGTCATCCTGGCTTAGAAAAAGGCGATCGAGAAATCGTACTTTTATTCTTACCTTTGACCCATATCTTAGCCAGAGCATTTCTTTACGGACATCTCAACTACGGTCACAGTATCTACTTTTCAACTCCGAGCTACGTCTCGAGACATCTCAAAGAGATCCAGCCAACAATTTTTCTGACAGTGCCTCGGCTGCTAGAAAAAGCTTATCAGAAAATCGTCGAAAAAGGCAGTCAGCTCAAAGGATTGAAAAAAATTGTCTTTAATTGGGCGATCGGCCTAGCCAAACGCTATCGAATCGATCGGCAACCGAGAGGATTTTATGCCTTGCAACTGAAAATTGCCGATCGACTAGTATTTTCTAAATGGAGAGCTAACTTCGGATTTCGTCTCAAAGCTTTATTTTCTGGAGGTGCAGCTTTAAAAGCAGATCTAGCAAATATTTTTTCAGCCGCAGGAATTCCAGTTTTTCAAGGTTACGGTTTGACAGAAACCAGTGCGGTAGTTGCTTACAACCGAGGCGAATACAATCGTGCTGGAACGGTAGGAATTCCCATTCCAGGAGTCGAAATTGCGATCGCTTCCGATGGTGAAATACTCGTCAGAGGCCCGATTGTCACTCAAGGCTATTATAAAAATCCCGAAGCAACTCGAGGGGCCTTCGATCGAGATGGCTGGTTTCATACCGGAGATTTAGGCAGATTGACAGAAGAAGGATTATTAGAGATTACCGGCCTGAAAAAAAGCTTATTTAAGTTAGCAACGGGCAAATACGTCACCTCACAACCTTTAGAAAATCAATTAAAACAATCCCCTCTAGTCCAAGAGGCGATCGCAGTCGGTGCTGGAGAAAAATTCTGTGGGATGTTAATTTTTCCTGATTTGCCAGCTTTAAGCGATCGGGCCCGATCGATGGAGATCGATTTACCGGCAGATCGAATGTTAAAGCATCCCTGTATTATTGCTCTTTATCAAGCACTAGTAGACGAAGCAAACTGTCATTTACCTCACTGGTCAACTGTCAAAAAATTTCAGCTAATTAATGCCACCCTCACAACTGCAAATGCCATGCTAACCCCTAACGGGAAAGTTAATCGAGCCAGGGTTATCGAGGTTTTTGCCCCAGAAATTGAAGCTATGTATGGCAGCGATCGCTTTTTGAAAAGAAAGCAAAAGAGCAAAACAAGAGATTCTTTAGATACTTCTTGTCCGACAATTCCAGATTCTTCTTGTCCGGCTTTCGCTCAATCTTTAACTCACAATTGAAACGAGGCAAAAGGCAAGAGGAAGAAGTTAAGGGTAAAGATAAAAAAAAAGGAAGTAAAAGAGCCAATTTAAAGTTAATTATTCGCTTGAAAATAAGGATATAAAAATTATGTTTAAGCCATTGAGAAGTGCTGTAGTTCTCGGTGCTGGAGTTATGGGAACGCAAATTGCAGCGCACCTGGCCAATGCTGGATTGAAGGTTTATTTACTCGATTTAGCTGCTGTTGAAGGTAACAATAAAAACGCGATCGTCGAAGCTGCTTTTAAAAAGGCAATTAAACAAACTCCGCCAATATTATTCACAGAAAAAACAGCACGGCGCATTATTTTAGGTAACTTTGACGACGATTTTTACCGCGTTAGCGAAGTAGATTGGGCGATCGAAGCTGTAGTCGAAAATATGGCGATCAAACAGCAATTGATGGCACATTTGCAAACAGAAATTGGTAAAGAAACGATCGTTTCTACTAATACTAGCGGTTTGTCAATTCATGAAATGGTCGCAGGTTGTTCTCAATCTTTCCGCAGTCGCTTTTTAGGAACTCATTTCTTCAATCCGCCCCGCTATCTCAAATTACTCGAAATTATTCCCACCCCAGATACGGACAAAGCAGTAATAGAGCGACTTAAATGGTTCGGAAGAGTACATTTAGGGAAAGGAATAGTAATAGCAAAAGATACTCCCAATTTTATTGCCAATCGCATTGGGGTGTTCATTACCATGCTCGGTTTGCGGGGCTGGTTGGAAGAGGGATACAGTATTGAAGAAATCGATCTCTTAACCGGAAAGATCGCCGGAAGACCAAAATCAGCTACATTTCGCACTGCTGACTTAGTAGGATTGGATACTTTAGTTTACGTCTTAGAAAATCTTTATGCTGCTCTTACAGAAGATGAAAGTCGAGAAATATTCCAAGTTCCTCAGATTTTGCATCAATTATTAGAGCAAGGTGCGTTAGGTGCGAAAACAGGTCGAGGTTTTTATAAGAAAGAGAAAAGAAAAATTCTGTCTTTAAATCGAGAGACATTGGCATACGAACCAGCTAAACCGCTCGATTTGGGAGATATTAAAGCAATAGCCAAACTAGAACGTTTAGAAGATCGCCTGCGGGCATTATATCGAGACACTGGCAGGGCTGGAGCTTTCTTCCGTCAATCTACCCTAGAAATGTTAGGTTACAGCGTTCGTTGCATTCCCAAAATTACCGACAGTCCGATCGAAATCGATCGCGCGATCCGTTGGGGTTTTGGTTGGCAAGTCGGCCCGTTTCAAATCTGGGATATCTTGGGCTTTGAAACCGTTTTAGCAGATCTCAAAGCCTCTAAAATTCAAATACCCGGATGGGTCGAAAAAATGTCCTATGAAGGTTCGATGAGTTTCTACTACGAAGATCGAGTTTATCAACCTACTACTAGCAAATATATCGCGATCGCAACCCCAGAAGATGAAATTAGCTTAACTGCTGTAAAATCGAATCCGCAACGCATCTTATGGCAAAATTCCGAAACAGCATTGTTAGATTTAGGGGATGAAGTAGTATTGTTCGAGTTTCGCTCTAAAGGCAATACTCTTAGTTTCAAAGTCCTCGAAGGGCTGAGGGAAGTTTTAGATCTGCTCGAAGCTAGCGATTTTCGCGGTATGGTTATCGGCAACGAAGGCAATAACTTCTCTGCTGGAGCGAATTTGTTAGAAATGGGGAATTTAGCTCGCTCGGGCGATACAGAAGCGATCGCTAATTTGATAACTCAGTTTCAAGGCTTGCTCGATCGGATTCACTATTTTCCCAAACCAATTGTCGCCGCAGTCCATAAACGCGCCCTAGCTGGGGGTTGCGAATTCGTCATGGCTTGTCCTCACGTTGTCGCAGAAGCAGAAACCTATATCGGTTTAGTAGAAATGGCTGTAGGGCTGATTCCCGGAGCTGGAGGAATTACCAGAATGGTTGCTAGAGCTGCCGAGCGCGCTGCTACAGAATCACCAGATCGCATTTTACCCTTCTTACAATCGGCATTTGAAACCATCGCCATGGCTAAAGTTTCCAGCAGTGCTTACGAAGGCGTAGAATTAGGATTTCTTGCCCCCGAAACTAAAATTGTCATCAACGGCGATCGCCGCTTATACGCAGCTAAACAAGAAGTTATCCACCTCGATCGCGCTGGCTATTTACCGCCCCCAGAGCGCAACGCCATTATGGTATTGGGTAGTCCCGCTCGAGCCGTCTTAAATCATGCCGCTTATATTATGTTTGAAGCCGGATATGCCAGCGAATACGATCGCTACTTAGCCGATCGCTTGGCTTATGTAATGACTGGTGGTGATTTGTCAGTACCAACTTTAGTCAGCGAAAAATACTTGCTCGAACTAGAAGCAAAAACCTTTTTACCTTTACTGGGGCAGCAGAAAACTCAAGAACGCATCGCTCATATGCTCCAGACTAAGAAACCTTTACGGAATTGAGGTCAGAGGTCAGAGGTCAGGGGTCAAGGAGTGGGTAGGGGGTTCAAATATCTTATTTGTCCAACTAATTTTCAATCGATCGACCAATCTTTAACTTATCCCTTTTGCCTCTTGCCTTAAAAGGGGTCAGGAATGCACTCCTCCCCGCTCCCTACTCCCTACAAAATCCAAATAAAAAGTATTAAAAGAAAGAACCATGAAAGATGCATATATTGTCAGCAGCGTTCGGACTGCTATTGGTAAAGCCCCGCGAGGTACTTTAAGGAACTCTCGTCCCGAAGATCTCGCCGCAGTAGTCGTCAAAGGGGCGATCGAACGAGTTAAAGGACTCGAACCGAAACAAATCGAGGATATTATTTTCGGCTGTTCCTTTCCCGAAGGAGAACAAGGTTTCAATTTGGGGCGGATTATCGCTCAACGTGCTGGTTTGCCCGATTCTGTAGCTGGCTGCACCGTCAATCGCTTTTGCGCTTCGGGACTGCAAACCATTGCTATGGCATCTGGTGCGATCGGCACCGGACAAGCGGAGGTAATTGTCGCCGGAGGTGTAGAATCGATGAGTTTAATTCCCCCGGGCGGCCATTATTTAGTCCCCAATCCGACCTTGATGGCAGAAGCTCCAGAATCTTACCTCACTATGGGTCTAACCGCCGAAAACGTAGCCAAAGATTACAAGATATCTAGAGAAGATCAAGACGAGTTTGCTTATCGATCGCACCAAAGAGCTTTAGCTGCAATTAAAGCGGGTCGTTTCAAAGCAGAAATTATCCCCTTTACAGTTCGAGAAACCGTTTATCTTGATGGCAAAATTCAAACTATCGAGAAAGTATTTCAAATCGATGAAGGGCCGCGATCGGATACTAGTTTTGAAGCACTGGCTAAATTAAAACCTGTTTTCAAACTTAACGGTACGATAACTGCTGGCAACTCCTGCCAACAATCCGATGGTGCAGCGGCTACCGTAGTTGTGAGTAAAAAAATAGTTGAAGAACTAAAACTACAACCGATCGCAAGGCTTTTGGGCTACGCTGTTGCTGGCGTACCGTCCGAAATTATGGGCATTGGCCCGGTAGAAGCAGTGCCGAAAGTCCTCAAACAAGTAGGACTAACTCTAAATGATATTGGCTTAATCGAATTAAATGAAGCTTTTGCCGCCCAATCCCTTGCCGTGATTAGAAAACTCGGACTCAACGAGGAAATTTTAAATATTAACGGTGGCGCGATCGCTCTGGGACATCCTTTAGGCTGTACTGGGGCAAAATTAACCGCTACTTTACTTCACGAAATGAAACGGCGCGGCATTCGCTACGGAATGGTCACGATGTGTATTGGCGGCGGAATGGGTGCTGCTGGAGTGTTTGAAAATCTTGCTTTTTAGAGGTCAGGGGTCACGGGTCAGAGGTCAGGGGTTTTAAGTTTGAAATCGATCGGAATAAACTAAAATTCATCGAACAATCATAAATTACTTTCCCTGCGATCGCTGCTCCCTAACACCTCACAAAAATAGGGTTGAAATTATGATGAATTTTCTTTTACAACCGACAGTTATTATTTCCAGTTTCGTACTGCTTTTATTAATTTTTGGTTATCTTGGCGTTCCGCTGTGGTTGTGGTCGCTGTATTTTGCTGGAATTCTTTGGGCTGTTAGCGCGCCCATTTGGGGCTGGGTTTTGTTTGCTACTGTGGCATTAATTTTTAATCTTCCCCAATTACGAAGCATATTAATAACAGCGAACTTAGTTAAGATCGTTAAAGCCCTAAAACTTTTACCAACCATCTCCGATACTGAAAGAGCGGCGATCGCGGCTGGAACTGTTTGGCTAGATAGAGAATTATTTTCTGGCAAACCAGATCTCGATCGCATTAACCGAGAAGCCTATCCCCAAATTACCCCGGAAATTCAATCTTTTCTCGACGGGCCGGTAGAACGAGTTTGTGCGATGGCTAGCGACTGGGAAATTTATTCTCGCCACGACTTGCCTCCCCAAGTATGGGATTATCTCAAACAAGAACGCTTTTTTGGCATGATGATTCCCAAAAAATACGGCGGGTTGGGATTCTCTAATTTAGCTTATAGTGCCGTAATGAATAAATTAGCTTCGCGCTCTTTTACTCACGTCGCAACGGTTGGGGTGACCAACTCCCTCGGCCCGGCTAAACTGCTGCTCAACTACGGAACGGAAGCACAAAAAGACTATTATTTACCTCGACTGGCAATAGGAGAAGAAATTCCTTGTTTTGCCCTCACCGAACCTAATGCGGGTTCGGACGCTGCCAGTATTACTTCCAACGGATTGGTATTTCAAGGCAAAGATGGCAAACTTTACTTGCGCTTGAACTGGAAAAAACGCTACATCACCCTCGGCGCGATCGCTACTCTTTTGGGACTGGCATTTAAACTCAGAGATCCCGAAAATCTGCTCGGAAAAGGGGAAGATGTCGGCATAACTTGCGCTTTAATTCCTACCGATACTCTCGGCGTAACCATCGATCGCAGACACGATCCGATGGGCGTACCTTTTTACAATTCTCCGACGGTCGGACACGATGTTGTCGTTGCGATCGAGCAAATTATTGGCGGCGTCGAACAAGCCGGTCAAGGCTGGAAAATGCTGATGCAAACTTTAGCATCTGGTAGGGGGATTAGTTTCCCGGCAACTTGCGCTGGAGTTGCCAAATTAGTGACGCGAGTTACTGGTGCTTATTCTACAGTAAGAAAACAGTTCGGACTGCCGATCGGTCGCTTTGAAGGAATTGAAGAACCTTTAGCCAGAATTGGCGGATTTACTTATGCAATGGACGCGCTTCGTCTCTATACTTGCGGTGCGGTGGATCGAGGCGAAAAACCGGCAGTTATTTCGGCGATCGCCAAGTTCAATTCTACCGAACTTGCTCGCAAAATTATCAACGATGGCATGGATATTTTGGGAGGTGCTGGAATTTGCCGGGGGCCGAGAAATTTATTAGCCAATATTTACACTGCAACCCCCATTTCTATTACCGTCGAAGGGGCGAATATTCTCACTCGCACGACGATCGTTTTCGGTCAGGGTGCAATTCGCTGTCATCCTTATATTTACCAAGAAATTGAGGCCTTAAATAATTCCGATGTCGCGGCCTTCGATCGCGCTTTCTGGCATCATCTGGGTTGGACGATAAGCAACGGTTTCCGTTCTGCTTTGTTAAGTATTTCTCGAGGCTATTTAGCTCGTTCTCCGGTTCAAGGATCTACCGCTCGATACTACCGCAAATTAGCCTGGGCATCTGCTACTTTTGCTTTTCTTGCCGATCTAACTTTATTATCTTTTGGCGGCAGTTTGAAGCGAAAAGAAAAATTAACTGGAAGATTTGCCGATATTTTATCTTGGATGTATATCGGGGCGGCAACTTTACGAAGATTTGAAGCAGAAGGACGCAACCCAGAAGATCTTCCCTTCGTAGATTGGGCGATGCAATCTGCTTTTGCAGAGATTCAGCAGGCTATTTTAGGCATTTTAAGCAATATACAGATACCAATTTTAGGAACAATATTGCAATATCCCCTAACCTGGTGGTGGCGATTAAATCCGATCGCCACTTTACCTTCAGACCAACTCGGCTCTCAAATTGCCCGCAGCCTTCAAATACCTGGTTCGCAAAGAGATCGACTTACCGAAGGAATATATATTCCTACAGATTCTAACGAAGCTTTAGGACGTTTAGAAAAAGCCTTTGTCTTATCCTTTAAAGCTGAACCAATTCTTAAACAAATAAAAGCCGCTATTCGTGCTGGTAAACTGCCAAAACAAAGAGTTGAGAAACTCGTTGCAAAAGCTTTAGAAATAGGAACTATTTCTATTGAAGAAGCTAATTTAATTCGTGCAGCAGAATTAGCCCGCAATGATGCAATTCAAGTCGATTCTTTTAGTTTTAAAATAGATCGCAAACCGAGTATTTTATCGGAATTAATTTGATTACAAATGAGTTCACTTCTGACTTCTAACTAAGGAGAATATATGTTAAAAAATCAAACCATACAACATCAAGAAAGTTCATTTTTAGGAGTTGGAAGAGTTCGCTTATATTATCAAAGTTGGCATCCGAGCGAACGATCGCGGGGAATTTTTGTTCTCATTCATGGATTGGGCAGTCACAGCGATATCTTTAGTAATTTAGTACAAAAATTAGTCACTCTTGATTATGCTGTATATGGCTTAGATTTGCGCGGTCACGGTCGTTCTGCGGGTCAAAGAGGATATATTAATTCCTGGGATGAATTTCGAGAAGATTTGCAGATTTTCTTAGAATTAATTCGCACTACTAATAATAATCTTCCGATTTTTTTGGTCGGCCACAGTCTGGGCGGATCGATCGTTGTAGACTACATTTTAGATCGGCCAGAAAATATTTCAGGAGCGATCGCTTTAGCACCTGCATTGGGAAAAGTAGGTGTTTCGCAATTTAAACTAAAACTAGCAAAAATTCTCGATCGCATCTGTCCTCGTTTCTTTCTCAAAACAGGTATCGATCCTGTTAACTATACTCGAGATAAAACATTAATTAAAAAATACCAACAAGATCCTTTAATACATCATGTAGCAACAGCTCGTTTAACTGCAGAATGTTTTAAAGTACAAAAGAAAATATATAAACAAAAAAATAGTTTAAAAATACCTTTACTCATCCTTCATGGTGGTGGCGATGTCATTACCTATCCCTCTGCAAGTCGGAAATTTATCAAGAAAGCTAATCTTAAATACGTTGAATTTAAAGAATATCCAGAAATAGCTCACGATATTCAAAACGATCCCGATCGCGAGCTAGTATTTAAAGATATTTGTGATTGGTCGATCGCTCAAACGTCGAAAGTAGCAACATAACTTTACATTTAATGCTCCACCTACTGAAAAAATTCCCGATTTCACTCAAATAGACGAATTACAGTCTTTTATTGGTAAAAAAGCGGATGCGGCGCATTTCTTGGTTTCCTCCGATTTAAGCCCCTTCCCTTGCCAAAGAAGATTTGGATTTGGACTACAGTAAATAAAGACTCTCCAGGAATGATAGATTGGGTTGTAGGTGATAGATCTTCGGAGACTTGTAAGCCTTTATGGAAAAGAATAAAAACGTGGAATAGTTTTTGGTATGTAACAGATGGATATGCTGTTTATAAAAAGTTTATTGAAGCTATTTCTCAGAGCGTTAGCAAAACTTATATGACAAGAGTAGAAGGCGAAAATGCAAGATTGCGACACTATCTTGCTCGCCTAAAACGAAAAACTCTCTGTTATTCTAAATCTATTGAAATG
>CAYWIH010000160.1:0-10415 GCA_964458305.1 uncultured bacterium
TACCTTTTTCCGTATCCGTAGAACAATTAATGGCGGCTATGGTTTCTACTACTGTCGGTTTTGAAAAAGATCTGAAAGTTAAGAGTTAAATGTTTGGGTGGGCTACTTAACAGCCCACTTAAATTAATTAATTTATAACCTATTCTTTCTTACTTCGAGCGTAGTTTAAGTTAACTTACAAGTTTATGATGGCTTTATTAAATTGAGTTCAAAATTTTTCAACCTCATCTAAAATAATATTATCAGTATTCAAATGGTGTCGGTCGATCGTATTCCAAAAATACTCATAATAAGATTTGATTTTTGTCGGCATATATTTGAGAAAAACTTGATATTTAATCCAAAATTCTCATATTTACTAGCTAAGAATTGCACTTCTATAATTTACGGTTTTATATAATATCTGTGAGTTAGGAATTTTTAAAATTAAATCGTAATTCTCCGTCAATTACTTGAATGTTGCGATCTCGCAATATTCCCGCTTCAATCATCTTGTAATAATCTGCGATCGACCATTTAGCTAAAGCCACCATTTTCCTATCTTTCGATCTTTATAATTACAATTATTACTCGAGGAGCGATCGCCCGAATAATTAAAAATTCTTAAAGAAAAAGAGCTAAAAAGTTTCTTAAAATACAGCAAAACAGAGCAAACTGATGGTAACTAGTTATAGATCGCTACTAACCATCTACCGAGAACGAATGAAATCAAATTGGATAAACCGTGCCGATCGCTTGAGTAAATTGCCACCCTATGTATTTGCACGTCTCGACGAATTAAAAGCCCGAGCCAGAGAACAGGGATTGGATCTGATAGACTTAGGGATGGGAAACCCGGACGGATCGGCCCCGACTGAAGTAATTCAAGCAGCGATCGCGGCTTTATCCGAACCAAAAAATCACGGCTATCCTCCTTTTGAAGGGACTGCTAATTTTCGCCACGCAATTACTAATTGGTATCGACGACGCTACAATGTCGATTTAAACCCAGATAGCGAAGCTTTACCTTTGTTAGGGTCAAAAGAAGGTTTAGGACACCTAGCTTTGGCTTATGTCAACCCTGGAGACTTAGTTTTAGTACCCTCTCCATCTTATCCGGCTCATTTTCGCGGGCCTTTGATTGCTGGAGGGAAAATACATCAAATAATGTTAACGGCCGATCGAGATTGGTTAATCGATCTCGATTCTATTCCCGAAGATGTGGCAAAACGAGCCAAAATTTTATATTTTAATTATCCTAACAATCCTACCACGGCTACAGCCCCCCGAGAATTTTTTGAAGAAATAGTGGCTTTTGCTCGTCATTACGAAATAATGTTAGTTCACGATTTATGTTATGCCGAATTAGCTTTTGATGGTTATCAACCTACTAGTTTGTTAGAAATTAAAGGAGCAAAAGAAATCGGGGTCGAGTTTCATACTCTATCTAAAACTTATAATATGGCTGGTTGGCGGGTTGGTTTTGTTGTTGGTAATTCGGATATCATTCAGGGGTTGAGAACTTTAAAAACTAATTTAGATTACGGTATTTTCAGCGCGATTCAAACCGCAGCCCAAACTGCTTTAGAAATGCCAGACGAATATGTTAAAACGGTTCAAGAAAGATACAGCAAAAGAAGGGATTTTTTAATCGATGGTTTGGCAAAATTGGGTTGGAATGTTAAACCTTCTCGAGCCACAATGTATTTATGGGTTCCTTGTCCTTTAGGTATTGGTTCGACGGATTTTGCCCTCCACGTTCTCCAAAATACTGGTGTGGTGGTAACTCCGGGTAATGCTTTTGGTGAAGGTGGGGAAGGGTATGTTAGGGTTAGTTTAATTGCCGATCTTCCTCGTCTAAAAGAAGCTTTAAATAGATTCGATCGAGCAGGGATTTACTATCAAAAAACAGAGTTATTAAAATCGAGGTCTTAATATGAATAAAAATCTCGGTATAGTAATTACTGGCGGTAGTAAAGGTTTGGGTTATGCAATGGCGCGAGAATTTCTTTTGTCGGGAGACCGCGTTGTAATTTGTGCTAGAGATAAAACCAGATTAGAAAATGCAGTTAGATCCCTAAAAAAAGAAATACCGACAGCAGAAGTTTACGCGATCGACTGCGATGTTAGTAATAATTTAGATGTAGAAAGATTGGAGAATTTTGTTAAAGAGAAGTTGGTAACGATCGATCGCTGGATTAATAATGCTGGTAGGGCTAGCAGTAAAAGAAGACCTCTGTGGGATTTAGAAGCCGAAGATATCGCAGCAACTTGCCATACTAACTTACTCGGTTCTATGTTACTCTGTGCTGCCGCTATCCGTCTCATGAAGCAACAAAAATCTTCACACCAACCGATCTATCATATTTTTAATCTCGGTTTTTCTAATTTCGGGGCTAACTTCTCCAAGTCTACAGTACCTCACAAAGCCTCTAAAAGAGGGGTAGCTGAAATTACTCATTTTCTCGGGCAAGAGTTGAAACAAGCTAAAATAAACAGCATCGGAGTCCACGAATTAAGTCCGGGTTTGGTACTGACGGATCTTTTATTAGCCGATACTACCCCCAAAGTCAGAAAATTTTTTAACGCACTCGCAGAAGAGGCCGATACCGTCGCAGCTTATTTAGTTCCCAAAATTAGAAACATTCAAGGAAGTAATACTAATGTTCGGTATCTTACCCCCCTAGGTGCTTCGATAAAAATTATTTTCCGCATTCCCCAAATTATTAACGGTGGTAGATTTTTTGATAATAACGGCGATCGCGTAGTCAAAATAAAATAATCATGGAAATCTCAACTAAATTACCTTCAAAAATATCTTTAGAGCAGTTTTTAAAACAGCCAGAAACTAAACCAGCTAGCGAATATCTCGAAGGAAAAATTTATCAAAAACCAATGCCACAAGGACAACATAGTATTATTCAAGGTAGTTTGGTAACTGCTATAAATAAAATTGGTAAAACCAAAAAATTAGCTTTAGCTTTACCAGAATTAAGATGTACTTTTTCAGCTCGATCGCTAGTTCCAGATATTGCTGTTTTTGAATGGCAAAATATTCCGAGAGATTCTCACAGTAAAATTGCTAATAAATTTGAAATTGCTCCAGATTGGATAATAGAAATATTATTCCCCGAACAGTCAGCAAATCGCGTAATTAATAAAATAAGTTTTTGTCTTAACCATGGAACTAAATTAGGTTGGTTAATAGATTGCGAAGACGAATCTGTGAGTATTTTTAAAGCAAATACAACTCCAAATGTAAAAGAAAGAGACGATATTTTACCAGTTTTAGATGTTATCAAAGAATGGCAATTAAAAGTAGCAGATATTTTTGCTTGGTTAAATATTTAAAGACATTTGTTTGTTATACTTTTAGCAGCCAACCAGGATAAGCATAAGACTTTTCTAGGGATAAATTCAACTCCGGGCAACTTTGAGAAATTGAATTGACATTATCGCAGAAACTGTCGAAGTCGTTAGTTCCATCTTCTAACATCTCAAAGGCAATGCTCCACCAGGGATTATTATTGACGTATAATTGAGTAATTTCTAAATAAATTCCATTTTGAAATCTTTGCCAGCGAGTTTTTTTAACTTCACACCAAGTCTTTGTAGCTGGAAGGTTCATTACACTTAGCGGTGAAATATCTTCATAAGACCATTTCGTCCATCTTTCTACTTTCCCCTCCCAAGCAAATTGTCTAGTTCCTAACTCTTTTTGAAGTAATTTTATTTCTAGCAATTTTCCTTGACGCAATTTAACACTGAGGCGATCGCTTTCTGGAATGACTAGGTAAAGATCGACTCTAGTTTCGGGAAATTCTCCTAAAATCGAGCCAAGACAGTCTTTATTAAACCATTGTTTTATCTTTTCTGGTAAACTTCCAGAATCGAACCAGCGAATTTCTATAGTGGGGGTAATTAACATTATTGATTTTGACTATTTTTCTGATTACAATCGGATTTACAATAAAATCTTCCTTTTTGTCTGTTTTCTTTTTTACAAAAATGCCATGAATCAAAAAGCCGATCTTAATACAGTTCAACAACCAATTACCGAAGCACCCACAGAGGTTCGTCAAATTATAGAGAGAGTGCTACAACTAGAAAAAGATAAACTTTATCAAAAAATTCCTCGAAATATTAACGAGGATATCATAAAAATAATTAAAGAAGTCGTAAAATGAAATTATTATCGTTAAAATTATGTAATTTCAGACAGTTTTATGGCAAAACACCAGAAATACATTTTGCAAGCGATCGGCTCAATACTACGATAATTCACGGCAATAATGGCGCGGGAAAAACCACCCTTCTCAATGCTTTTACTTGGGTTCTCTACGAAAAATTTACCGCCGCTTTTGCTGCTCCCGAACTGTTAATTAATAAACGAGCTATTGCAGAAGTCGATATCGGTGTTTCCGTAGAATGTTGGGTAGAAATTATTTTCGATCGCGAACACAAACGCTATCAAATTAAACGTAAATGTTATGCTTGTCGCGATCGCAACGATAAAATACAATACAGCCAAACTCAGTTATTAATGTTAATAGCAGGAGATGACGGACGCTGGTATCCTCCTTTACAACAGCCAGAAGATATTATTAATCGAATTTTACCAGAAAGTTTGCATCAATATTTTTTCTTCGATGGAGAAAGGATCGATCGCTTTTTTCGCGACGGTAAAAAGAATCATATTGCCGAAGATACTAAGGAATTATTGGGTGTAAAAGTATTAGATCGGGCGATCGAACATTTGAAAAAAGCTAAGCGCAGTTTAGAAGAAGAATTAAAAGCGATCGGAGATGCTACGATTAATAAACTATTGCGACAACACAAAGATTTAGAAAAAGAATTAGAATCTTTGGAGCGAAGTAAATTAAAAATAGCAGCAGATCTCGAAAATTACGAACTAGTTAAAAAGGAAATCGCCGCTAAATTGTTAGATTTAAGCGGAGCAGAAAAATTACAATTATTAAAACAGCAAGCGATCGAAAAAGAAAAGAAAAATCGCCAAATATTATTAGCCGGAAATCGCGAGTTAAAACAAGCTATCTCTAGTTTGGCTCATATAATTTTATTGTCTTCAGCAATCGATCGATTTAAATCTATAGTTAAAATATTACGTAATAAAAGCGATTTTCCCCAAGGAATTAAACAGAATTTTATTGCCAAACTATTAGCAGAAGGTCGCTGTATTTGCGGCAATGAAATAATAGCAGGAACGGAAAATTACCAAAGAATGCAAGGCTGGCTCGACAAAGCAGGAGATGCCGAAATAGAAGAAATAGCAATTCGCAGCGAAACCCAAGTAAAAGCAATAGAACAAAAAATAACCGAATTTTGGTACAAAGTCGATCGCGCTAGAGAAAATATTAATACAGCAAGAACCGAAATAGCTTTAGTAGAAAACGAACTAGACGAAATTAATAATAAACTAAGAAATTATCCAAACGAAGATATCAAACAACTGCAAAAAAAAATAGACGAAATAGAATATAACATTAAAGAATTAACCTTAGAATTAGGAGCGAGCGGACAAAAAAAAGAAAATCTAACCGCTCAAATCAAACAAATAAATAAAGAAATTAACAAACATAAAATTAAACAAGAAAAACAAGCACTAGCAAAAAAAAGAATTCAAACCACCAACGAAGCAATCACAAGAACGATCGAAGTTAGAGCCAGATTAGAAAGACAGTTTAGAATCTCCTTAGAACAAAGAGTAAAAGAAATATTCAGCTCGATCTCCTTTACCCCCTACATCCCCAGAATTAGCGAAAACTACGAACTAACCTTAGTCGAAAATACCTCGGGAATAGCCGTACCAGTAGCAGCATCCACCGGAGAAAATCAGATCCTCAGTTTATCCTTTATCGGCGGCATTATCGATCGCGTCAGAGAATGGAGCAAAAAAAATACCTTAATGGGGCCCGATAGCAGCAACTTCCCGATCGTCATGGACTCACCTTTCGGCAGTTTAGACGAAATATATCGCCGACAAGTAGCCAAAGCAATACCCCAACTAGCAAACCAATTAGTAGTTTTAGTAACAAAAACCCAATGGCGAGGAGAAGTAGCCGCAGAAATGTCACAATATATCGGCGCGCAATACGTATTAGTATATAATTCGCCAAAACCAGATTGTAGCCAAGATTCCCTCGAAATTAACGGCAAAACCTATCCCTTAGTAAAACAAAGTCCCGATCGATTCGAATATACAGAAATTATCCAAATCGACCAAAATATATGAAAATAGTGAGCGAGGAGCAACCGATGGGACAAAATATGTACGAAAAAGCTTATCGATTACTAGAAGAATCAATTATATATTATTACGATCGACCCGTAGGTACTTTAGCCGCCCTAGACGCAAAAGATGGAGGAGCAGCCATCAATTACGATCAATGCTTTATTCGCGACTTTATCCCCTCAGCATTAGTATTTTTATTTAGAGGAAAAACAGAAATAGTCCGTAACTTCCTCCTGCAAACATTAAAACTACAAATTAAAGAAAGACAGTTAGACTTTTTAGAGCCAGGAAGGGGCTTAATGCCAGCCAGCTTTAAAGTAACCCACGATCGCGATCGAGAATATCTCAAACCAGACTTCGGCGATCGGGCCATAGGAAGAGTAACCCCAGTAGATTCCTGTTTGTGGTGGGTCTATTTATTGCGAATTTATGTAAAAGTAACGGACGAATATTCCCTAGCACACACCCCAGAATTTCAAAAAGGAATTCGTTTGATTATGGAACTGTGCTTGTCGGCCAGATTCGATATGTATCCTACTTTACTAGTTCCCGACGGCTCGTGCGCGATCGATCGCAGAATGGGAATAGACGGACATCCCCTAGAAATACAATCATTATTTTATACCGCCCTGCGATCGGCAAAAGAATTATTGCTCGACAATCAGGAAAATTCGAAAACAATTCAAGCAGTAAATAACAGGTTAGAGCCATTAGTTTGGCACATCAGATACCATTATTGGCTCGATCTCGAGCGTTTGAACGTAATTTATCGCTATCGGGGCGAAGAATACGGCGAAGAAGCACTCAACGAATTTAATATCTATCCCGAATCAATTCCTTACGCGCAACTGAGCGAATGGCTGCCAGAAGAAGGAGGTTATCTAGTCGGTAACTTAGGCCCTTCAAAAATAGATTGTCGTTTCTTTGCTCTGGGGAATTTAATGGCAATTATCTCCTCGTTAACCACAGAAAAACAATCTCTAGCAATTATCAAAACTATCGAACAACGTCGCAAAGATTTAATCGGCTATATGCCCATGAAAATCTGCTTTCCAGCCCTTAAAGATCGCGACTGGTTCACCGTTACCGGATGCGATCCTAAAAACCGTCCCTGGTCTTATCATAACGGCGGAAACTGGCCCGTATTGCTCTGGAAACTAGTCGCAGCAGCTATTAAAGTCGATCGAACCGAAATCGCCCTCGAAGCCTTCGAAATCGCCGCCAGTCGTTTGGAAAAAGATGAATGGGCCGAATATTACGACGGTAAAAATGGCAGATTGATCGGTAAAGAAGCCCGCAAATATCAAACTTGGACGATCGCCGGATTTTTATTTGCCAAAGAATTAATCGATAACCCCAAAGCAATCGAACATATTAGTTTCGATCGAGACTTGACGCAGTAATTATTAACCTCGACCATAGTATTGTCCCTCGATCGCTATAAAATCATCCTCGTGCGTATTCTCAACTCCGAACAAGTAGAATATTGCCAGGTAGTTCGCCAAACAGAAGATAGCTCGGAAATACTACCTGGAATCGCTTATGAAGGCAAGCTATTTCTGAAAACTGCATCGTATCAAATAGATAACAAAACTGAAGCCATCGATCGCGCTAGAAAGAGTTTTTTAGAAAATAAAGCTCTAGTTATGTTTTTGGTGGTTAGAGATGATACAAATTACCAAATTTGGGCCGAAAATAAAACAATTGAATTGCTCCAAAGAGATCCAACTTCAGTCGATCTCAAACAATTAGTCACCGACATGGTTAATATTGGCGGGGTCGAAATTAAAGATCGTCTTTACAATCTTAAAACCTATCCGCGCTGTTTTATCGGTAACGAAGCAGTCGATTGGATCTCTACAAAACTCGATCTTTCTATCCCAGAAGCGATCGCTATCGGTCAAAAATTATTCGAACAAAATTGGATTCATCACGTTACCAACCAACATCCCTTTAAAAATGAATATTTATTTTATCGTTTTAATGAAGCTAAATTATTAGCTAACGATTGTTCTCAAAATGAAGCAATCTGTTCGATCGATCTAGAAAACCTCGTTGCTGATATGCGTAATGTCGGTGGTGTGAAAATTAAAGATCGTCGCTACAATCTTAAAAATTATCCGCGCTGTTTTGTCGGTAGCGAAGCAGTCGATTGGATCTCTACAAAACTCGATCTTTCTATCCCAGAAGCGATCGCTATCGGTCAAAAATTATTCGAACAAAATTGGATTCATCACGTTACCAACCAACATCCCTTTAAAAATGAATATTTATTTTATCGTTTTTATTGGGACGAGTAAAATTGTTTCTATTTAATATTGCACCCAGAGCATAATAATTCAGAAGCCTTGCTGGAAGCGAGTTACAAACAAAAAAGATAGTAATTCCAGCAAAAATTTAACCATAGACGCACTCCTATTGCTCCCTAAGACAATAAGAATCTTTGAATAATCTATTTTTAGCCTAATTTTTGAGAATTGGTATAGAATTACTCGATCGACCTCAAATTTATCTTCCGATCTCGCAACAATTTTTTTTTGAATATAACAGGCAATGAAGATCCGATGAAGATTTTTCTCTATTGCCTTTCCAAATTTGCCAATTTTTCTGTTCCTAATTCTCGATCGAGTAATATTTTTATCTCCGTACACTTGCGACATAAGCAAGTAAATAAATATACTATAGATATATCGCCTAATTGCCAAAATTCTTGATACATAAAGATTTTTATCAAAAGTTTTTACGGCATAATACTTACTTAAAAGTATAAAAAAATACTCACAGCTTCAAGGAGAACGGTTAATGTTAGCCACGGAAAAAAATACTCGCACCGATAACAAACAATTATTATTAGTTGATGATGACCCTAACTTAATCTTGTTGGTAAAAGATTATCTTGAATTTCGAGGTTACGACGTTATCGCTGCTGAAAGTGGCAATGAAGCACTCGAAATTTTAAAACAAAAAACTCCAGATTTAATTATTTGTGACGTGATGATGCCAGATATGGATGGTTACAGCCTGGTAAAATCAATTAGAGGAGACTCGAAAACTCAATCAATTCCAGTATTATTGCTCTCAGCAAAAGGTCAAAATCAAGATCGTATCAAAGGTTTTAATACTGGAGCGGATATATATATGACCAAACCTTTCGAGCCAGAAATTTTAGTAGCTCAGATCCAATCTTTCCTCTCCTTCAAAGATCGTTTAGCCGATCGCAGTAAATTATCCGCCAACAAACCCAGCCACAAACTAGCAGGGAAAGTGAAATTTACTCCCACCGAGTTGAATGTTTTGGGTTTACTATCGAAAGGCAAAAAAAATAAACAGATTGCCGAACAACTAAATGTTTCTCAGCGTACTATCGAAAGCCACGTTTCTAATATGCTCAATAAAACAGGACTAAACAATCGCACCGAGTTAGCTTGTCTTGCTTTAGAAACAGTTTTTTAAAATTAATTTATTAACAAAGGTTACAGTTTGCCAGAAAATTGTAAACTTATGTAAAGTAACACCGTCCTAAATTGAAGATTATGACTCGTCGAACTTTATTAAGTATTTTTCTAGCAAGCTTTTTGATATTCTCGAGCTGGTTTAGCTGTGTCCCTAATGCCTTAGCAATGGGAGGTACTCAACCCCCAATCAACGAACCAGCACCATTATTCACTTTACCTACCAATACCGGAGACGGAGAAATATCTTTAAAAGATTATCGCGGCCAGTGGGTTGTTTTATATTTTTACCCTAAAGATTTCACCTCCGGTTGTACTTTAGAAGCCCGTCGCTTTCAACAAGACTTAGCCAAGTATCAAGCAAGAAACGCGCAAATTTTGGGAGTTAGTGCCGATGATATCGATTCTCACGCTGAATTTTGCGACTCTGAAGGGCTAAAATTTCCTTTACTAGCAGATACTACCGGAGAAATCAGTAAAACTTACGGATCTTGGTATGGTTTTGTGTCCGCACGTCATACTTATTTAATCGATCCCGACGGTATTTTAAGAGATATATTTTTAGGTGTCGTCCCCGCAGTTCATTCTGAAGAGGTTTTGACTCGTTTAGACGAACTAGAGTCGGTTTAAGATCTTTTAGCAACAACGGCAAGAATCCTACGCCTTGTATGCCTTTCATCAAGCGTAGATGAATTGTTGGCAAGGATTAATATTGTGGTATAATGTCTTGT
>CAYWIH010000161.1:0-10230 GCA_964458305.1 uncultured bacterium
AATGAAATTAAAAAAGTAATTTTTGTGTGTTTTTCTGCCAAAATATACGACTGTTATCAAAAAAATATCTAAGAAACAATCGCTTATAAAATAATATAAATTAAATAGCAAATAAATAACAAACGAGCGAGTAAAATTATTTTTTGAATCTTTTTATGACAAAAAAATATTGATTTTATTAAAAAAACGATCGCTTTAAAAAATATAATGATATAAATAAAATAACAAATCTTAAAAAAAGTATTTTTTGAATGTTTTTCCGAAAAAAATCTGAATTCGCTCGAAAAAAAATCGAAAAAAAGAGTGCTAAAAAAAATATAATAATATCAATAAAATAGTAAACAAATAATAGCCGCTCTAAAAAAAGTATTTTTTGAATGTTTTTCTGAAAAAAATCTGAATTCGCTCGAAAAAAAAGAAAATATTATGTATGTAAAAAAAAGATAAAAAACTAGATTAAAGAATAACCAGTAATAAATTAAATATTATATTGTTTCTGTTTAGTAGTATTACGCAAAAGTGTTAAGACATTACTCTGGAGGTAAGTTCTTGAATCTACTCATTACTCATTACTCGTTACTCGTTACTTACGACTATAGTAGTATTATTAGAGAGTCAAAAGTCACAATAGGAATTATCGATCGGTATATGAGGAATTTATCTTTTTTGTACGTGTAACGTAACTTTTCAAAAATGTTATTAAATAAACTCAAAAAAATACAACAAAAAATTGAATTATAACTTTAACTAATTGCCACTTATTTTACTTTCAAAATCTAATTTTTAGAAATCGAAAACAAAAAGTAAATAACTACAAAGAGCCGAACATTGGAAATATATCTAACAGCACTTTTAGCATTTTATGTCGCTTGGAATTTAGGCGCGAATGACGTAGCCAATTCCATGGGAACATCCGTAGGTTCTAAAGCACTAACAATAAAACAAGCAATAATAGTAGCAGGAATATTAGAATTTACTGGCGCAGTAATCTTCAGTAAAAACGTTTCTACAACTATAGCAACCGACATAACGGATATCTCGATATTTGCCGATCGACCCGAGATATTATTATTAGGAATGGTAGGAGTATTAATATCATGCGGTTTGTGGCTGCAAATAGCGACAAATTTAGGTTTACCAGTAGCATCTTCTCATGCAATTATAGGAGCGATCGCCGGATTTAGTTGGATAGCAGCAGGAAGAAATTCGATCGACTGGGAACAAATATTAGACATATCTTTAGCTTGGATCGTCACACCTTTAATTAGCGGTTCGATCGCCGCAATATTTTATGGTATGTTAAAGCATTGGCTGCTAGATCGCAGCGATATAGTAGAAAGATTGAGGGAATGGATACCCTGGTTGAGTGCTATTTTAGTCAGTATATTCGGCATTATCGTCTTACCCAGTCTGTTCGATCGCCCTTGGTTCGATTTTATTACTATACCCGATCGAGATCTGGCGATCGCTTGTGGTGGTATCGCTGCTATCAGTCTTACCGTCGATGGCTGGAATCAGTTAAAAAGGCTCAAAGACAACCTAGAGGATAAAACAAATCGAAAATTACAAATAGAGCGCGTTCTCGGCAGATTTCAGGTAGTAAGTGCTTGTTTTGTTGCTTTCGGCCACGGATCTAACGATGTTGGCAACGCGATCGCCCCTTTAGCTACTGTAGCGTACGTTCTCAATAATAATTCAGTGCCGATCGACGGTTTAAATATTCCTATCTGGATTTTAATCCTAGGTGGGTTAGGAATTGTCGCCGGTTTATCGTTTCAGGGGAAAAATGTCATTTCTACCGTCGGAGAGGATATTATTACTTTAAAACCTAGTAGCGGTTTTTGTGCCGAAATTGCCACAGCAACAACTATTTTAGTTGCTTCTCGCTTTGGTTTTCCCGTCTCTACTTCCCATGCTTTAGTCGGAAGTGTGATCGGTATCGGTATATTTCAAGGTTGGAAAAACGTTCAGTTTTCGACCATAAAATCTGTTATCCTCGCTTGGGTGGTGACTTTACCTTTTACCGCTATTTTAGGGGCGATTAGTTTTTTAATTCTGGAAAAATTTTTCTAAAATTAATTTTTGTAAACGGTACAAACAACCCTAAAACCGCAGCGATCGAGTTTTAAATCTCGAGAAAAAAGCAATCTTGAAGCAGAGCGACAGTTATCCGGGCTATTACTCCAACAACCACCTCGTAATAAAGGAAGATGGGGGCGATCGCTATTACCCAGCCAAACGCTACCATCATCGGGAGCTGAGTTATAATTATCGTGCCAGCTATCGGCACACCATTCCCAAACATTACCATGCAGATCGTACAAACCGAAAGCATTCGGTAAAAAAGTCCCAACTCTGGTAGTTTTCCCTCTAGCTTCCCCAGTTGGTTCGGCCGCGTGAGTATAATTACCGTCGTAATTAGCCAGATCGCTAGTAATAGTTTGACCGAAATAAAATGGAGTTGTCGATCCGGCACGAGCCGCATATTCCCATTCAGCCTCGCTAGGAAGACGATATTGCAACCCTGTTTTTTTTGAAAGCCGATCGCAAAACTCCTTAACATCCTCCCAAGCAATCGATTCTACAGGTAGATTTTCCCCTTTAAATTGAGCCGGATCGACAGGTATATCTCGATTTATTCTCGGTAAAAGAGCGATCGCCCGCCAAATTTTTTGCGTGATTGGGAATTTACTCATAAAAAAAGGTTTCACTTTAACTTGATGTTGCGGTTTTTCCCAGTTATATCCTTCAACATTGCTAGACCCCATAATAAACGTTCCGCCAGGAATCGCTATCATCTCGATCGCAGTATCTTTTCCCAGATTTTCGCTAAAAAACTTAGCATTGCCCCTAGTACGTTTAATTTCCTCTCCTTGGACGTTCACCGTTATCGTTTCAAATTCAAACTTTTCGGTTTGACGACTGCCAAAATCTGGAAGTGCTAAGATCGCTTTTTCTAACTCAGAATCAGCAGCATCTCGATCGAGAATCAATCCAGCGCGATCGAAATCTGCCATTGCTCCGGTAAAATCTTTTAAGGACATTTTTGCCATCCCTCGACTTAAAAATGCCATTTCCCAATCGGGATGAAGTTGGATCGCTCGATCGAAGTTTTCAATTGCTATTTTAAGATCTTCAGCAGTTGCCCCCTCTCCAGAAAAAATTAAACCGCGAATGTAGTAAGCTTTACTTAATTGAGGATCTATTTTTATCGCACGCTGACAACGATCGATCGCACTTTGTCTTTCTTTACTAATTAAACGAGCAATTCCTTGGGAGAGAAAAGATCCTGCTTTTTGGCGATCGGCGATCGACGCTCCGTATAAAGCCATTCCTCGAGCAATTGCTAATTCTGGTTCTGGATCTAGCCAGATCGGTAGCGACCATTCTTTTGCTAAAATTTCTTTGACGTAGGGTATGTGGCAACTTCCTCCGATTAACAAAACCCCTTTAATGTCTTGAGAAATTTTGAGATTGTCATGAATTAATTTTTTACAGCTAGCAATAGTTTTTTGCAGATGGGGTTCGATAATCTTGTTGAATTTAGCACGAGTTAAATTATAAAAATCAGAAAAAAAGCCCGGAATTAATTCTTCTACTTCTGCATTTTCTTTGAATTGTTTTTTAATCTCTTCGCACCAATTAATTAAAATCAAACGAGCGCGGGCTGTTTGGATATCTTCAGTTTTTAGCTCCAAGAATTTCTTTAAATTTTCCCCAGAAGAATATTGTAAATCCTGATATATTAACCGATCGAATTTTTCTCCCGCACATTTTTTTAATTCGAGGGTTTCGCCGATTATTTTATATATTTCTCCTGCTTTTTTTTCAATTAAATTAGCTTGAAACGAACTTCCCCCCAAATCGTAAACTAAAATTAAATCCTGCGGCTCGAGTTCGTAACAACTGTTCCAGTATATTGCTGCTGCGATCGCTTCTTCAATTAATGCTACTTCTTTAAAACCTGCTGCTTTTGCCGCTTTTTCAATTAATTTTTTTTCCTTATTTTTATAATTTGCAGGTATGGCGATCGCCGCCGAATCGATCCGATCGCGCCCTCCTTTTCTACTAATATAATCTTCTGCTTCTTGCTTAATTTTTCTTAATAAATAAGCAATTAATTCTTCGCTATGATATTTTTTATTCCCTAACTGATAAGCTGGATTTTCCTGTAAATTTTGCTTGAACCCGCGACAATAACGGTTTGGATCTTTTTTTGCCTCTCGATCGGCTTCGCGACCTACAAAAATACTTTCTCCTTCTCCAATATAAATACTAGAAGGAAATAAATAACTATTTTTTTTAGCATCTCCGATCGGTTCGAGCTTATTATTTATTATTAGAACCGCACTCGAATAACAATTACCAAAATCTATACCTAACCACATACGCCAGTGAATTTGTCTTCTGTGTTATTAGCTTATCGATCTATTTTATTACGATCTGCACCTTCTTCTTGAGTAGATTAAACAATCTTTGCTTTAGATAGTATATTTGTTCTAAAAAAGCAGCCTCAATTAATCTTTTTAAAAAATGACAAAAATAACTAAAGCTTTCATTCAAGAACTAGGGAATAAAAAATTTAGTTAATTATCCAAGTCGATCGCAAAAAACTAACAATCTAAAAAATAGACCTATATTAAAATATCATAGCCAATCTAATTAAATGGACAAATTTTAAACAAAATTTTTAACAACATAATCAGCAAAAAAAATGAAGGCAAATAATACAGAGAAAGCAATAGAAAGAATTATGTCAATTGATTGGAAATATGACTATTCTCGTCAAGAGTCTAACTTCAATCTTTTTTGGGAATCCTTGAGACGTATGACAAAATGGACAGAATTTTTAAACTGTCGAGAACAATGGTTTTTTGGCGATCTAGCTAGTTGTATAGATCCTAATTTACAAATTGATAAAAATAAAATAGGAAAACTCGATCGAGAATTAAAAGAAAGTTATACATATCCTTTCAGAAAAATAATTTTCATTAACTTTGTTCGCTGGGAAACTTTAGAAGAAAAATCTTCATTAATAAAACAATCTAATTTACCAGATCCTTACGAACCAGTAATTATGATGTTTGAAAGAGGTGGCAATTTTCGTCCAGACAAAGTAAATTTTGAAGTTTCAGGAATAGCGACTGGTAGACCTAGTTGGAAATTTTGCTACAATTTACCAGAAATAAAAATAACTCCAGAAGAACTAGAAAAAATGGATGCTGAGAAAAAATAGAATAATATATTTTTAAATAAAATGAATAGTAAAAATACTGACAAATTAATAGAAAAAATAATGTTAATTAGGTGGAAATTTGATTGTTATCCTAAAAAATCTCAATTCTATCTTTCTTCGAGGATATTATTAGACAAAATTCTAAAATGTCTCGATCGATGTTTTTTTAAGAGATCTAGCTGGTTGCTTCTAGGGATAAAGCGATCGTCAACAGCCGAACCTTGACAAAGATTGCCAGTTAAATAGATAATAATAGTTTGTGTAAACTTTATAGCTGATAATATACCTTGGCTAACGTTATAGTAATAGGTGCCCAGTGGGGCGACGAAGGAAAAGGTAAGATAACCGATCTATTGAGTAAGTCAGCAGACGTGGTAGTGCGCTCCCAAGGGGGAGTAAACGCAGGACATACTGTAGTAGTTGCCGATCGAACCTTCAAGTTACACTTAATTCCTTCAGGAATACTTTATCCAGATACAGAATGTATTATCGGATCGGGGACTGTTATCGATCCTCAAGTAGTGCTAGAAGAAATAAAACAGTTAGAAAACTTGGGAGTTTCCCTAGAAAACCTGTTTATTTCCCAATCAGCTCACGTCACGATGCCCTATCATCGATCGATAGATCGAGCTTCAGAAGAAAGAAGGGGCAAACATAAAATTGGGACTACAGGACGAGGAATAGGGCCTACCTACGCCGATAAATCCGAAAGAACTGGGATTAGAGTTGTCGACCTAATGAACCCAGACGACCTCAAAACGAAACTAGAATGGACGATTAATTATAAGAATGTCATTTTAGAGAAATTATATAACTTATCGCCCCTAGATCCCAACGAAGTTATAGAAGAATATCTAGTATATGCCGATCGCTTGCGTCCTCACGTCATAGATAGTTCTCTAAAAATATATCAAGCAGTCAAGCAGAAAAAAAATATCCTCTTTGAAGGGGCCCAAGGAACGCTATTAGACTTAGATCACGGAACGTATCCTTACGTTACTTCTAGCAACCCGATCGCCGGAGGAGCTTGCGTCGGAGCGGGAGTCGGGCCTACAATAATCGATCGAGTGATTGGCGTGGCTAAAGCTTATACAACTCGAGTCGGAGCGGGGCCTTTTCCTACCGAATTAGAGGGAGATTTAGGCGAACATTTATGCGATCGCGGTGCCGAATTTGGAACTACTACAGGTCGTCAAAGACGCTGCGGTTGGTTCGATGCGGTAGTCGTTCGTTATGCAGTGCGGATCAATGGTTTTGATTGTTTGGCAATTACCAAGTTAGACGTACTCGATCGCTTAGCAGAAATTAAAGTTTGCGTCGCTTATAAATTAGACGGCCAAACCTGTTACGATTTTCCCACCAATGCCAGTCAATTCGCTCGTTGCGAGCCGATTTATGAAACTTTACCCGGTTGGCAAGAATCTACCGCTAACTGTCGCACCCTCGAAGATCTCCCGGAAAAAGCTTTAAATTATCTCAAGTTTTTAGCCGAATTAATGGAAGTTCCGATCGCGATCGTTTCGATCGGCGCGAAAAGAGAACAAACGATTATAGTAGAAGATCCAATTCACGGGCCAAAAAGAGCTTTATTAGACGCTAATGGCGATCCAGTCAAAGCTAAAGTTTAAATTACCAAAACCTAATTACACAATACCTTAAAAAACCATGGAACTATCGCTAGAATGTCAAAAAAGACCCGAAGCAAGCAAACCTAGGGCTTTACGTCGCGAAGGATTCATTCCTGCTGCACTGTACGGACATCAAGGAGACGAGTCTGTTTCTTTAATCCTGAAAAAGAAAGACGTTGAAACCTTATTGAAAAAAGCTTCGGTCAATAATACTCTGATCGATATTAACGTCACCGATCTTCCTTGGAACGGTAAAGCTTTAATTAGAGAAGTTCAAACCCATCCCTGGAAAAATAATTTAGTCTATCACCTCAGTTTCTTTTCTATTGCCTCACAAAAAATCGTCGAGGTATCCGTACCTATTAATTTAGTCGGCGAAGCAGCAGGGGTAAAATTAGGTGGAATTATGGAACACCTAGTTAACGATATTACCGTACAATGCCCCCCCGATCGCATTCCCGAATCGATCGACGCTGAAGTATCTCACCTCAAAGTAGGACAGTCTCTGCAAGTTGGCGATTTGGTTTTACCAGAAGGGATTACAGTCATTGACGAACCAAAGAAAACTATTTGCTCGATCGCTGCTTCGAGAATGTCTCGTACTTCCGGTGGTGAAGAAGAGGGCGCAGAAGCTTAATTCTCAAATCAAGAGGGAGCAATAATATACTTGTCAACTCCCTCTTAAAATAAATTAAATTTAATTACTAAAAATAAATACATCTATACATTTTTTAATTTAGAAAAAGTAACAATCAAAAATATCGTTTGTTATATTGATGTCATATTTATTTGTAAAATTGAATAAGTGATAATAATAACATTCCCAAATTGAAAAATATCCTAACAGGATAATTCTCAAAGATCGCTCTTTTTTAGGTAAAATAGCCTAAAATTTACTGCTGCTATTGGATTTAAAAAAAATGCCAAGATCGGCAAAAAAGTTATTATTCAACGAGAAAAAGACATTAATCTCATCAAAAATCTGCCTAGATTTTTCAGAGAACTAAACTTGAAATTGGAGCCGAGGCTAAATGACAGAAGAAGAAAAAAAACTGTCGCCAAAACAAAAATCTCGACGTAACTTTTTAAGCAGATCTCTATTTACCGCAGGAGGAGCGATTGCCGCTCAATCTTTGCTCGATTCCTGTAAAAATAATAAAATTAAAGCGGAATCTGCCAAAAATACCCTAGTTAAAGGGAACACCATGATAAGACTAAAAATAAATGGCAAACTAGAAACGCTTGATGTCGAGCCGCGAGTGACATTACTAGATGCGTTGAGAGAAAAACTAGGATTGACGGGAAGTAAAAAAGGTTGCGACCACGGTCAATGCGGAGCTTGCACCGTATTAATTGACGGAGAGCGCGTATATTCCTGCCTGAGTTTGGCAATAATGCAAGAAGGCAAAGAAATTACCACGATCGAAGGTTTGGCAAATGGAGATGTTTTACATCCAGTCCAAGCGGCTTTTATCGATAACGACGGCTTGCAATGCGGTTACTGTACCCCAGGACAAATATGCGCTTCAGTAGCTCTGTTGGAGGAAATTAAAAATGGTGCTGCAAGTTATATTACTCCAGATTTAAATAGCCCGCCTCAATTAGAAAATATCTCCCTCGAGGAAATAAAAGAGCGCGTGAGCGGTAATTTATGTCGTTGCAGCGCGTATAACGGCATTGTCGCCGCCTTACAGCAAGCGATCGGACAAAACCCCCCTTCTCCAGCAGCATATAACCAACAAGAGGTAAGTTAATGAAAAATTTTGCTTACGTTCGTGCTAATTCTGTAGAAGACGCGATCGAAAAAGCCACAGACGATCGCCAAGCGAGCTACATCGCAGGGGGAACAAACCTGATCGATCGCATGAAAGTATTTTTAGACGAGCCATCCCAACTAGTTGATGTATCTCGTCTGGAGCTGAAAAAAATCGAACCGACAAAAGAAGGTGGTTTAAAAATCGGCGCGTTAGTATCGAATACTGCTTTAGCCGATAACTTGCAAGTAAGACGGGATTATCCGATCCTAAGTAGGGCTATTTTAGCAGGAGCATCCCAACAAATCCGTAACATGGCAACTGTCGGCGGAAATATCATGCAGCGCACTCGCTGTCCTTACTATTACGATACCGCTTTTGCTTGTAACAAACGCCAGCCCGATAGCGGTTGTCCGGCTGCAACTGGAATCAATCGAATGCACGCCATTTTCGGAGCTAGCGAAAGTTGCGTCGCAGTTAATCCTTCAGATATGGCCGTAGCACTAGCCGCATTAGATGCCACAGTAGCAGTAGCAGGAAGCCAGGGTAAGCGGGAAATTCCTTTTACCGACTTTCATCGCTTGCCAGAAAATACCCCCGATCGCGATACTAATTTAGAACCGGGAGAATTGATTACCGCGATAATTTTACCCCCAGTATCCTTTGCCAAATCGGGAGTATATTTAAAAGTGCGCGATCGAGCTTCTTATGCTTTTGCTTTAATTTCAGTGGCTGGGGCTTTAGAAGTAGTCGGATCGGAAATTAAAAACGCTCGAATAGCTTTAGGTGGAGTCGCTCACAAACCTTGGCGGGCGATCGCAGCAGAAGAATTTTTAAAAGGTAAAACAGCCAGCAAAAATACCTTCACAGAAGCGGCAGAAATCGCCCTTAAAGATGCCAAACCCCTAAAATACAACGAATTTAAAGTAGAACTAGTCAAACGGGCAATAAGTCGCGCTCTGGCCGTCTCAGCCAAAGGAGGAGGAATCGTATGAATCGAGTTATCGGCACTTCAGTAAGTCGTAAAGACGGCAAAGTAAAAGTTACAGGAAAAGCAACTTACGGCGCAGAACACCAAATTCCCAACTTGGTACACGGTTATTTAATAACAGCAACTATTGCCAACGGGCGAATTAAAAATATAGATACTCGAGCTGCAGCAGCTATTCCCGGAGTTATCAAAATATTTACCCCCAAAAACGCCCCCAAAATCTTTAAACCGAGTAACAACTTCGTCAACTCAAAAGTTTACGAAACAAGACTACCTTTATCGGACGATCGCGTTTATTATGCCGGGCAGATTGTCGGTTTAGCGATCGCAGATAGCTTCGAGCGAGCCAGGGAAGCCGCTAATTTAGTCAAAATAGAATACGATATCCAACCGCCCCAAATAGACCCCCAAAAAGCCAATTACCAAAAAGCCCGTTCCCTATTTGGCGAAGATCTCGATCGCAAAGCAGGAGAATTTGAGAAAGGGGATTTTTCACCAGCCAAATTTAATGCCGCCGCAACAGTAGAAACAACCTATACTACTGAAACAGAACTGCACTCGCCGATGGAACCTCACGCGCTGGTAGTTCGTTGGGAAAATAAAGACTCCGTAACAATTTAC
>CAYWIH010000162.1:0-10180 GCA_964458305.1 uncultured bacterium
AATTCACCATCGATAATTACATGGGCGATGCTAGTGCCAGAGAAGTATTTATCGCTGCTTGCATGATAATTCCCATCATCATCTGCGGAATCTATCCTAAGTTAGTTACCGATAGCTACGATGTTAAAACTACACAAGTAGCAATGAAAGTTAGAGAAGCGATCCCGGCACTAGCTAGCGATCGAACTGAGATTAAAGTCTTATCTCAAACTAACCAAACTGCTCCGCAAATCTCTGCCAAGATTTAATCGCAATAATCTTAGCAACTAAATAACAAAATCTCCGGTCATCTTGGCAAGATCGGAGATTGTTTATTAATGATTAAGTTTACTTAATTTAACACCCAACTTTGGTTGAAAGTAGTATATTAAGTTTAGAGCATAGGAATAAAACGAAGCCCGATGTCAGGCAAGGTTCAGCACTTTTAAGAAGTGCCAAACCAAACAAACAAGGCTCACTAATAACTATTTTAAGTTATTTTAAGAGATTTTAGTAACTAAAATAGTAGAATATCTAAAAAAAATATCAAAGTTTATTAACACATAAACAAAAAAAAAACAAGTCACATGAACGAAATCTCATGTGACTTTAAATTATCGGTTAAAACGAAGCTATTTGCTACTAACTAACGACTTGTAATTGTCGAGAAGGTTCGTTGAGGGCTGTGACAGTAACTTCTTCGCGATCGTCGAGATCGACTAAAGCAGTATCGCCATCTTCGAGATCTCCAGAAAGAATTGCTTCGGCCAAACTATCTTCAAGCAATCGCATAATAGCGCGACGTAGAGGTCTAGCACCGTAAGCAGGATCGTAACCCACCTCAACAACCTTATCTTTAAAGCGATCGCTAACTTTAAGAGCGATATCGCGCTGCTGGCTCAATAATTGAGATACTTCTTTGAGGAGCAGATCGGCAATTTGTTTGACTTCTGGTTTAGAGAGTTGAGAGAAGACAATAATCTCGTCGATGCGGTTGAGAAATTCGGGACGGAAATATTGCTTGAGTTCGTCATTAACCAAACTGCGAATGCGATCGTATTGAGCGCGATCGAGATCTTGAGTAGTTTCAAAACCGAGTCCGCTACCGCCTTTTTCAATGACTTTAGAACCGATATTGGAAGTCATGATAATGATGGTATTTTTAAAATCGATAACGCGACCTGTAGAATCAGAAAGACGACCGTCATCTAAAACTTGCAGAAGTAAATTAAAGACATCGGGGTGAGCTTTTTCAATTTCGTCGAACAATACCACAGAATAAGGTCGGCGACGAATTGCTTCGGTTAGCTGTCCGCCTTCATCGTAGCCGATATATCCTGGAGGAGAACCGATTAACTTAGAAACGCTTTGAGGTTCCATCAACTCGGACATATCAACGCGGACGATCGCATCTTCAGAACCGAACATATAACTAGCCAAAGCTTTAGCCAACTCAGTTTTACCGACTCCAGTCGGGCCGGAAAAGACCAAACTAGCGATCGGACGATCGGGATCTTTCAAACTAACTCTAGCGCGACGCAGGGCGCGAGAAACTGCTGCAACTGCTTCAGTTTGACCGATAATGCGTTCGTGTAACTTAGCTTCGAGATAAAGTAAAGTTTCTGATTCTGTTTCGCTAATTTTAGTAACGGGTACGCCAGTCCAAGCAGCAACGATCTCGGCAATCATTTCCTCATCGACTACAGGAATTGAAACATCCTCACTTTTAGCTGAATTTTCTAATTTTTGTAGCATTGAGTGTTTGATGTGAAGGCGAGATCCGGCCTCGTCGATCAAGTCGATCGCTTTATCGGGAAGGAAACGATCGGATATATAGCGATCGCTCAATTTAGCAGCAGCATCGATAGCTGCATCGGAAATTTCAACTTGGTGATGTTCTTCATAATTTTTGCGGACACCGGCGAGAATTTCAATAGTTTCTTCTACCGATGGTTCGCCGATTAATACTTTTTGAAAACGACGTTCTAAAGCAGCATCAGATTCGATATGCTGGCGATATTCTTCGAGGGTAGTAGTACCCAAACATTGTAATTCGCCCCTAGCAAGAGCTGGTTTGAGCAAGTTTGCCGCATCGATCCCTCCACCTAAAGCCCCCGCACCCACCACTGTATGAATTTCGTCGATGACTAAGATTATATTGCCAGAAGATTTTACTTCGTTGACGACACCTTTAAGACGTTCTTCAAATTCGCCTCTAAATCTAGTTCCTGCTAGCATCAAACCCATATCGAGAGAAATTACTTGTTTTCCCTGAAGTAATTCTGGGATATCTCCTCTAACGATGCGTTGGGCCAATCCTTCAGCGATCGCAGTTTTGCCTACTCCTGGCTCGCCGATCAACACCGGATTATTTTTAGTACGACGACCTAAAATTTGGATCGTTCTTTCGATTTCAAGATCTCGTCCTACTACCGGATCGATTTTTCCGGCTGCGGCCAGTTCGGTTAAATTGGTGCTAAATTCGTCGAGGCTGGTTTTTTTACTAGATCTTTCTTTAAATTGGAAAGGTTCTTCGCCGCTTGCAAATGTTGCTGTTGCTTTATCGCCGATTTTTTTGATTAATTCTGTGCGTAGTTGTTTGAGATCTACTCCTTGTTTTTTGAGAACTTTCGCGGCTACGTTCTCCGAATCGGAAGCTAAGGATAATAAGATGTGTTCTGGGGAGACATTTTTATCGCCTAACTGTCTTCCTTCTTGTAATGCTCGCTCGAAGATCCCTTTCACTGTTGGCGTAAAAGGAATAGTTGTCTGACTGTAACCAGATCCTTTGCCGATTAGATTCTCTACTGTCGATCGAGTTTTTTCTTGAGTTATACCTTTATCTTTAAGTATTCTTGCTGCTATAGTCGTTCCTTCTCCAAGCACTCCTAGAAGAATATGTTCGCTACCAACAAAATTATGTCCCGATCTTCTGGCTTCTTCCTGAGCCAGAATGATCGCTTTGATAGCTTTGTCATTAAAATATTCAAACATAATATCTCAGGTTTTGTCTGCGATTAGATTTTCTTTATTTTCTTATTACTAATCTATCTTCTCATCCCTTGGGGATCGCAGTGGGGAAATCCGTAAAATAAATATTAAACCTATTTATTTGTACGGAATGAATAAAATAGACTAGTTATTTATACTAAAAAAATACCCGTCTTTATTGCGATCGCCGCCGGCTGCAACTGGTTAAAATACTGATAAGTATTCTTAACTACAATAAGTTGAGTTTGGTTAAAATATCTCGAACGACTGTTAATTTTATTGTTATCTAATGACGTGAACTATCCAACTCCACCTTGGAATTTACAAGGATTTGCGATTCAGACCTTGCATTTAATCCCCATAAAAAGGGCGATCGAGTTCGTGCCGCAAGAAATGGAAATAGTTGCTGTTTTGCCAGGTTTTACATTGGGCGGTATCTATTTATCTTCTTACGAGTCGGGATCGCTTTTAGAGTATAACGAATTAATTGTCACTCCTGGTTTAGTCCGCTATGCTGGCAAGACTGGGGCGAGAATTTCCCACATTTATGTCGATAGCGAAACTTCGGTAGCTGGGGGGCGAGAAATTTGGGGTTTACCTAAAGAAATGGCTGCTTTTACCTGGGAAAATAATAACCTCACGGTGCGGCAAAAAGATCGTTTATTGTGTAAGTTTAATTACAAACCAGGAGCGATCGGTTTTCAATCTTGGTGGCGACCAAAATTTAGCGGTAGCGTTATTAGCGGTTTAGAATCTCAAAAATTGTTTTTTACCAGTCAATTTGAAGCTAAAATAAAAACAATTCGAGGCAATTTAGAAATTCCAGCAGATAGTCCTTTTAGTGACTTAAATTTTGGAAAACCTCTATTAATAATTAAACTCGATCGGCTAAATTTATTAGCTGGAATTCCAGAAAATATCGATAACAAAAAAGATTAAAAATAATGAAAGTAAAACACGTTATAAATTTACATAAAGGCAGCACTTTTCTAGTTGTTTTAGGCTTAATGATAGTTTACCAAAATTTTACGATCGGCCCTTGGATCTATCTCGCGCTACACGGTACTTATGGGATAATGTGGCTGTTTAAAGATCGGATTTATCCAGACAAACAATGGGAACAAGAAATACCGATCGCCATGGGAATCGGAGTTTTTTTATTGGTAGGATTGTATTGGGTCGCGCCTTTCTTATTAATTAGCAGTGGAGTCCAGCCCCCAGCTTATTTAATCGCTGCTGCGGTTGCGATAAATATATTTGGCGTATTTTTACATTATGCCAGCGACGCGCAAAAATATTACACTTTAAAATACAATCGCGGCTTAATTACAGAAGGGTTTTTTGCCAGATCTAGGAACACTAATTATCTCGGAGAGATTTTAATTTATCTTGGTTTTGCTATGTTAGCTCAACACTGGTTAGCTTATGCTATTCTGGGCTTTTTTATTGCGATAATCTTCGTTCCTAATATGTTTAAAAAAGACAAATCTCTAGCAAAATATCCTGAATTTGAAGAGTATAAAGCTAATTCTGGATTGTTATTGCCGATATCTTTTTCGAGTAAAATCGCAGCAAAAGAAACTAAAATCGATCTTCAATAAATATTTGATATTCGCTTTTTATTTTTTTTAGGGGGAAGTTAACAAATTGAGCTTCTCCAGTTAAATTAAAATTGAAAGAAGCCAAGAAGCGGGAGATAAATACTTTAGTAATTACCATTGCCATTTGTGCCCCCAAACAAGCATGAACTCCACCACCAAAAGGAATAAATTCGTATAATTTTCCTTCTTTTGAGTCGGATAAAAAGCGATCGGGCTTAAATTTTTCTGGTGATTGAAAATGTTCTGGTAAATTGTGGGCTATTCTCGGTTCGGCAATAATTACCCAATCTTTTTGATAGAGTATTCCATCTAAAATTACCGATTTAGTAAGTTTGCGGTTAGCGGTAGAACTGGGGGGTAAAGTTCGCAAAGTTTCTTTAATTACTGCCTCTAAAAAATTCATTTGTTTGAGACTTTCTAGAGATAAAAGATTTAAATCGGCTATTTCTTGTTTTTGTAAATTTTCAATATATTGAGGATTTCGCCCTAACTGATAAATCACAGAACAAACAAGGCCGGAAATTTCGTAATGAGAAGCCCATAACTGTAAAAGACACTGATTTTCTATGAGGCGATCGCTAAATATTCCCTCTGGATTTTCTTGAAGCGAAGCTAACATCATGGCTAAAAAGTCTTTTCTCGGATCGATATTTGCTTCTTGCGATCTTCTTTTAGCAATTATTTGTCGCATTAATTCGATTAATTTAGCCCTAGCTGCAACTCCTCTACCGTATGCTGTTAAAGGAGATTTCCATTTTATTAATCCATAAAAACCAGCAAAAAAAGTTTCGTATAATTGCTTTAAATCTGTTTGAGAAGATATTGGTAATCCTGTTAAATCTGTATTGTTAAAATCGATTCCTAAAAGTAGCGGAACTAAAATATCGAAACAAATTGCTTCTACTTCTGGATAAAGAGCAATTTTACGCTTATTTTTCCAGTTTTTAAGCCTATTGCAAACAGTTCGATCGATCCTCGGTAAATACTCACCCAGTATAGAACCAGTTAAACCATGACTTAAAGCACTTTTGCGCTGACGATGGAGATCTCGACGTTGAAATAAACTATACTCTCCAAACATATCCATAGTAGTTGGAGGTAAAGAAATTTCAGTGTATTTTAAATCGCCATTAAACACCATTTGATTGGCTGTAGCAGATCCTACTAAAATTGTAGTCCCACCAAAAACGCTAGTTTTAAAAATCGGCCCGTATTTCTGCAAGTTTTCGCGACAAAATCGATCGGGATCGGCAATGTAAGCAAAAGTATCGTACCATTGAGGTTGTCTTGGCGGAGTTTTAATGCCAGTTGGTGGTGTTTGTCCTGCTTCGAGTATTTGTAGATCTGAAGTTGGTAAAGTCATGGGGCGATCGCCTATGCGACTACTAACAATACAGTTTATCTTTAAACATTACTTCACAACAAACAGATTCAATACCTCTGAGGCCCAAACTTTCGAGATAAATTATCCAAGCTTCGGGACTATCTTCTTCGATCGGTAATAAATCTAAAACTTTTGCGACATCTGCGATCCAAGGTAAAGTAGAGATCTTATAGCCGCGCCAGTTTACATCTATTGATAACCAATCGGGTACTGAAGTGCGATCGAACTCTTTAGATAAATCGTAGTCTGCCCTAAAACAGTATATTTGGCTTTGTTGTCCCATATTTTCGTTGCTTTAGTCGAATCTGCTTGTTGTTATATCTTAATTTTGCGATCGAAAATAGTATTAAATCCCACAATATTGGCAGTAAATCCCAAAAAAAATCCAAATTTTGCTTATTTTAGCTCAAAAAGAAGATCTTAAAAATATTCTTGTCAAGCGAGAAAAAATCAAGATTATCTGAGAAGATCCAGATCCAGAATAAACAAAATATATGGGATCGAAAAAAATATAACTATGTCACAAAATACGATCGAATCTATCTTAGAAGAAAAACGCTCTTTTAATCCGCCTGCAGAATTTTCTCAAAAAGCTCACATTAAAAGCAGAGAACAATATCAACAATTATATAAAGAAGCAGCATCAGATCCAGAAACTTTTTGGGCCAAACTAGCCGAAACCGAATTACATTGGTTCGAGAAATGGGAAAAAGTGCTAGACTGGCAGCCACCGTTTGCAAAATGGTTTGTCGGCGGCAAGATTAATATTTCTTACAACTGTCTTGACAGACATTTAACTACCTGGCGAAAGAATAAAGCCGCTTTAATTTGGGAAGGCGAACCGGGAGACTCGCGTACTTTAACATACTTACAACTACATCGAGAAGTATGCCAGTTTGCTAACGTTTTGAAAGAATTGGGAGTTAAAAAAGGCGATCGAGTTGGTATTTATATGCCGATGATACCGGAAGCTGCGATCGCGATGTTAGCCTGTGCGAGAATAGGCGCGCCCCATACAGTAGTTTTTGGCGGTTTTAGTGCCGAAGCATTAAGAAATCGGTTGATCGATGCAGAAGCAAAATTAGTAGTGACTGCTGACGGTGGTTTTCGTAAAGATAAAGTAATACCCCTCAAAGAACAAGTCGATCTGGCCCTAGAAAATAATAGCGTTCCCAGCGTTGAAAATGTTTTAGTAGTACAGCGCACCAAAGAAGAGATCCACATGGAAGCGGGGCGGGATTTTTGGTGGCACGAATTACAAAAAAATGCCTCTGCAGATTGTCCGGCCGAACCGATGGATAGCGAAGATATGCTATTTATCCTTTATACTAGCGGCACGACGGGCAAACCTAAAGGAGTAGTCCACACTACCGGAGGATACAACCTTTACAGCCACATGACCCTAAAATGGGCTTTTGACATTCAAGATACTGACGTATATTGGTGTACTGCCGATGTTGGTTGGATCACCGGCCACAGTTATATAGTTTACGGGCCTCTTTCTAACGGTGCGACTAGTTTGATGTACGAAGGTGCGCCGAGAAAATCCAATCCTGGCTGTACTTGGGATATCGTCGAAAAATACGGCGTTAATATTTTTTATACCGCACCGACAGCAATTAGAGCCTTTATAAAAATGGGCGAAGATCTTCCTTTAGCGCGAGATCTCTCCTCTTTACGGCTTTTAGGTACTGTGGGCGAACCAATTAACCCAGAAGCTTGGATCTGGTACAACCGCGTTATTGGCGGCGATCGCTGTCCGATCGTCGATACTTGGTGGCAAACAGAAACCGGAGGCTTTATGTTAACCCCTTTACCCGGTGCGATCGCTACTAAACCAGGTTCTTGTACTTTACCATTCCCCGGAATTATTGCCGATGTCGTCGATCTAGATGGCAATCATGTTGGCAAACATCAAGGCGGTTATTTAGTAATCAAACATCCCTGGCCCGGTATGATGCGGACAGTATATAAAAACCCCGATCGCTTCCGTCGTACTTATTGGGAAAATATCCGGCCAAAAGACGGGCAATATTTCTATTTTGCTGGAGATGGGGCCAGAATTGACGAAGATGGTTATTTTTGGGTTATGGGGCGAGTCGACGATGTAATTAACGTTTCCGGCCATCGTTTGGGTACTATGGAGGTAGAATCAGCTTTAGTATCCCATCCCGCCGTAGCCGAAGCTGCTGTAGTCGGCAAACCAGACGAATTAAAAGGGGAAGAAGTCTTTGCTTTCGTTACTTTAGAAGGTTCTCGAGAAGCTAGCGAAGATCTCGCAACAGAATTAAAACAACACGTAGTTAAAGAAATTGGCGCGATCGCCCGTCCCGGTGAAATTCGCTTTACCGATGCTATGCCCAAAACTCGATCGGGTAAAATTATGCGTCGTTTGTTACGCAATCTCGCCGCAGGCCAAGAAGTTGCCGGGGATACTTCTACTTTAGAGGATCGCAGCGTTTTAGAGAAGTTGCGCGGCGGTTAAGATATTTTTGATAGCTTCTCTATCCCATCCCTTACTTTAAATGGGGATGGGTTCTATAAAAAAACTAATTCAGAAAACTTTAAAGAGTTATAAAAAAAATATTGAGAAAATAAAGTAAATGATATCCTCAATACAATTCTCAGGATAATTATTTATTATGCAACCTGTAAGCCAGCGAACTATAGATATAGTTAAATCTACAGCTCCAAGCTTAAAAAAGCACGGCGAACAAATTACTAAAAGGATGTACGAAATATTATTCGATCGACATCCAGAGGTTAAATCTCAGTTTAATATGTCAGCTCAAGCTGATGGATCTCAACCTGCTAAGCTAGCTACAGCAGTTTATGCTTATGCTACCCATATTGACAATCTTCCGGCACTAAAATCAACAATTGAAAAGATTAAAGATCGCCACATAAAAACTAACGTTAAAGCCGAACAATATTCTTTTGTTGGAGAGAGTTTATTACAAGCAATACAAGATGTTTTGGGCGAAGCAGCTACAGAAGAAATTATGAAAGCTTGGCAGGAAGCTTATCAAGCACTAGCAGAAGTTATGATTGAAGTAGAAAGTCGATCTTATCAAGAAGTTTCTTCTTTGTAACTAAATTATAGATAGGCGATCGGGTAATGAAAAGTTTACCCGATTTATTACTTACTAAACATCCTGTTTCAATTTTGCCGATTATTGCTTGTTCTGTTAATTTTTTTGACTATATTAGATACTATTTGTAACGTTGTCTCTCCACCTACTTTTTGCTTTATTTCTTGAAAATAAGTATCTTCCATTAGCTTTTGAATAATTTTATCCATGGAATTACTCTTGCGAATATATTTTCTAGCTAAAGCTTCAATTCTCAATCTCTCCATTACATTAGAGTTAAGTTCGATACTGTAAAATCTTAAGGGTGGATGTTTATTTTTTGCCCCTTCTAGCATTAAACTTACAATCGCACCGTAAGCTTCCGTCCATGCTTCTTTTGCTTCTGGTGTCCACTTCGATCCTAAATACTGTTCGAGAGTTGCTAATAAAACTTCGCCAACAAGTGGATAATGGTCGGAAATAACATCGTATCCTACATGTCTTTCTCCTAAGTTATAAAGCATACTTTTTAAATATGCTAAATTTCTAAGATTGTCAATTACTAGTACTAAAGAAAGTAATAATTTTTTCTCTTGTTCCTCGATAGCAACATTTTTAAATAAGGGTTCAACTGCTGGATACTTAATAAAAAGATTTTGGTAAAATGATTTTGCAAACTCCGGGCCTTTAGGTCTAATAGTATCAAAAGTGTTTTCTAAAATCTCAGTTTTCATTATTGTTAACCTTTAATTAGATTGACTGCTATTTTTTACTCTCAACTTACTTTTTTCGATCCAAAGCTATAAAATAAAATTGTGCTTTCGACCCAAAGCAATATTGTTTTTGTACTATTTTGTGAATTTACCCTCATTTTATACCATTATTTTTAAAAACAATAATATAAATAATTTAAATATTTTACATTATTATTTACATCCAAAACTAATATCTAAACAAAACAATTAGCTGAGTATTATACCTCAGAGATAATGTTTTTAATTGTCTTTTAATTGGAAAATAATTAATAGTCAATGATAATTATACGTAAGATGTTTAATAAATGCAATTACTTTAAATGTCAATTTCAGTGAATCAAGAATTTAAATCAGTTTACGGGCCGGTAAAATCGTGGCGATACGGTCGATCGCTGGGAA
>CAYWIH010000163.1:0-9832 GCA_964458305.1 uncultured bacterium
TTCTGCGGCTGATTCTCCTAAATATTCTTTTCTTTGTTCTCTTAAATTTTCGATTACTTCTTTTGCTAATTCTAATGCTTCGGCAGCTTCTAATTCCTCTAAAGCTGTCTGAAAATCTTCTACAGTTTTTACCAACCAAGTTAATTCTAGGGTATCGCCAACCACCAGACATTCATCGCAAAAAAATTCTAAATTTTCTTTTATTTTTGCTGCTGAATCATCTTCTAAAGATAAATTTTCAACTTTTATAAAACTTTCTTCTAAATCTTTTTTTAATAGAGTTTGTAATAACTTTTGTTTGCCAACTTCGATCGAAATTGATTCTACATTTTCTTGGTTGCGATCTTCGGTAGCAAAAGAGGCTAAAGCTTGTAAAATTTTTTCATCGGCAGTAATTTCTTGGTCGAGTTCGGCTTGACTCAATAGAACAGCTAAATTGTAGATACTGCGTTCTAGTACTTCCCAAGCTGCTCGAGAACGAGGAACCGAACCTTGTTTGAAACCTTCGATCAAGTTTTCCATCTGATGAGATAAATCTTTAATCCCTGGCAATTCTGCCAAACCTGCTCCTCCTTTGAGGGAATGAGCCGCTCGCATCATCTCTACTAGGTCTGCTTCGTCCTTACCTCTTTCGAGACCTTCTTCGAGCATTTGCAAGTATTCTGGGGCATCTTCTGTCAAAAAGCATTCTCGAGCTTCTTCAGTGATTTGTGCTAAGGTTTCTAGATCGATATTAATATTCATATGTAATTTTTTAGTTATGGAAGGTCGATCGTCTGAGAACGTATTTTGTTTGTTAATAAAATAAATTAGATGAGTACAAAAATTTTATCTCAATTTAGCTTGGTATCAGTGCTGAGCAAACATAAGACTCGCTCCTCATCCAAGCATTTAAGTCGATCGTCTAAGCTTTCTTAAACTTTATAGTTCGATTTAAGATCGTAAATTAAACCTTGAAATAGAAGATTGCAAGTTTTGTGATTCTTCTACCAAACTTTGGAGGGATTCTAATACTTTTTCGGCTTCAGTGGAAGTATTTTCTGCAATGGCGGCGATTTCAGAAATTTTATCGTTAACTTCGTGAGATGCATTGGTTTGATTTGCCGTGTCTACCGAAATTGATTGTAAAAATCGATCGATTTTTTCGCTAGTATTGGCAATATTTTTGAGATTTTTTTGCGTTTGACGAACTAATTCCGTACCTAATAATACTTCAGTACTAGTACCTTCCATACTTTGGACGACAACCCCTGTTTCTCGTTGAATTGAGGCAACTAAATGTTGTATATCCTTAGTAGATTGGGTGACCCGATCGGCGAGACGGCGGACTTCATCGGCAACAGTACGGAATCCTTCGCCGTGTTCTCCAGCTCTTGCGGCTTCGATCGAAGCATTGAAGGCGAGGAGGTTAGTTTTTTCGGAAATATTAGAAATAATTTCGACGATCTGCGAAATTTCTTGGGAAGATTCTGCCAGTTGTTTGACTTTTTTGGCGTTATTAGCTACGTTAGTGCGAATTGCTTCGATATTGTCAACAGTTTGCTCCATGATGATATCGCCTTCTTGGGCTTGAGCTGAAGCCTGACGAGCGATTTCGGCGGCTTCTTTGGCCGAGTATGCTATTCTTTGAATCGATTCGTTAATTTGTGCGACTCGCTCGAGTGCTTCGTTAATTTCCATTGCTTGGGTAAAGACATCTCGACTCAACTCTTGTACCGAATGCTCTCCGCTTTGAGATTTATCGTTTACCCTTTCTGCGACTACTTGAACTTGTAACAGTAATTGACGAATTTGATCGATGGTTGCGTTGATGGCATCTGCGATCGAACCGACAACCCCGTCTGTTACTCTACCTTGAACGGTCAAATCTCCATCTCTGGCTCTTTCAATTTCTAAGAGCAGTTTAATTACTTCTTCTTGGAGGGTTTCTTTTTCTTTGCGTTGTTTTTCTACTTCTTTTTTCTTTTGTTGAGTAGATTTAAGCAATTTGTTTTCTGAGGCGACAATACTATCTGCCATTTGATTGAATGTAGTACTTAATTGGCTAATTTCGTCGCTTCCTTTAACTTCGGCTCTAACGCTACGATCTTCTTTGGTAAATTGTTCGGTGATTTGTTGCAGTCGTCTGATGCGATCGGAGATAGTTTGACCTAAAGATCGGGCGATGAAAAAATTTAAAGTCAAAGCTACAAAAACGAATACTAACTGCACGACTAAGGTTGAAGCTAGATTAGCATTTAAAATACTTTCTGAAGTACCTCGAATTAAAACCCCTACTGCTCGATCGTTATTATCTTCTATAGCTCTGGCTGCCATAGTGTAGCATTGAGGTGCGAAAGGTAGAGGTAAGGGCGAACACCAATTTCCGTTTAAATTAATTCTGCCTGAAACTGTCTGGCCGTCTGCTTCGATCGCCTTTTTTAGTAAATCTCGGGCTGCAAATGTTTCTGTGTCTGGGTTAGTTTGTCGGTTTTCTTCTTCTTTAGCAGTAACTTGAAAAAATTCTTCGTTTTCTCGATCGTAAGAATATACTGCGGTGTATCCACCACCGAAAGCATTGAGAGTATTTTCGACAATTTCTGGTTTGTTGTTGACAATATCTCCTGAGACCAATACGCCAATAGTTTGATTGCTTTCTGGTGCTCTGACTGGGGTAATCGTGTAACGGATCAAAGCATCTCGATCGGCTACAAATCCTGGAGGTAATGGCGGGTTTTCTGCTTTTAACTCTGCGGCTGAAACTAGGGCACTTTGTTTGATTTGCTCTTCAGGATCGTTCAAGATTTGAGAAACCAAACCGTTAGGGTCGAAAATTTCCCCGCTGCGATCGGCATTAGCATTAACTATAATTCTGCGATCGGTTCCGACTAGAGTTGCATATTCTATCTTTCGGGCTTGAATTTCGTTTTCGAGAATTTCTTGAACTTGTTGGCGTAAATTTGAGGGTAAGGACTCGCCTCGTTCGTCTATTTGAGCTGCTTGAATTATTGCTGCGTTATCGGATTGACCGCGAAAGCCAAATCCCATTTGATCTATTTTGATATTATAGTTAATGTTAGCAACTTGTAATTCTGATTTAGCTTGGTTTTCTAGCTGTCTGCGACCGTTATTAACAATTAAGCCAAAAGGAATCATCACCAGCAAAAATATCGAGATCGCTTCTGAAGATAACAAACTGAGCAGTTGTTTTTTGCGGATCGATATGTCGTAGCTCCACTCCAACCAATTCGAAGATTTGACTGGTGCTCGATTAAGTTCTGGGGTGATTGCGGTGGTGGTTTGAATTTCTGTATGGCCGATAGATACGCCGCTACCTTCGAGTGCTTCTAGAGCTTTTTCGGCACTTTTGCGATAAGTTCCTTCGCTATCTATTTTGATTACTTCTTTATAAAGAGCGATCGCTTCAGAAATTTTTCCGTCTCTTTCTAAGTTACTAGCTTCAATAATTTTTTCAACACAGTCGATCGCATTGCTTGTGTTTGTCGAAGGTTTTGAAGTATTTTTGGTATCTTTGGAAAATTCTGATGGGGGAATTGGAGATGGCATATTTTACTTTAGATCCTTATACGGCTAATGCTCGATCGTGGAGCGTCTCAAAAAAAGCAGCGGAGTCTAAAACAATAAGCTTGCGATCGCGTTGTTCGATTACAATTGGAAAAACCTTTTGATATTTTGGATCTAAAGGTGGTGGTAAAGTTTGTCGATCGCAGTTTTCTAAATAGCTTTTGGGAATGCTTAGCACTCCTTCTAATTTATTTACAATCAAAGCAACTTTGATTTTAGCTCCTTGAAACTTACCTGATAATACTATCGCAGTTAATGCTCTTTCTTGCTGCTCTTTAGGGACGACTAATTCAAAAAACATATCCGTATCCAATACCCAGAGTAATAAACCTTGTTGATTGATGATTCCCAACCAAAAAGGTGCTACCCCGGGAAGGAGGCAGATATTTTTTCCTTCAACACGGGTAACTGTTTCTACACTGTCTAAGGGTAGGGCAACTGAGAGATTCCAGGATAATTGAACTCCAAAATATTCCTGAATCATGTTTTTGCCTCTAATCTATATGTTTGATCACAGTGTCGAGTAGGTTTTGTGGGGCGTATGGCTTGGTTATGTAGTCCGTTCCGCCTTGACGCAGTGCCCAAAAACGATCGAAATCTTCTGCTTTTGAGCTACAGAACAAGATCGGGATTTTTTCCCACCCTTCTCGACGGGAACGAATTTGACGACATAATTCTAAACCATTTTTCCCTGGCAGTATAATATCTAGTAAAATCAAGTTCGGTAAGGGATTTTGCTCCAACCACTCCCAAGCCGATTCTACGCTATCTAATGCCACTACGTTAAATCCAGCGTAGGTTAGTAATGCTGAGATTAATTTTCTTTCTGCCCTAATATCTTCGACTACAAGTATAGTTTTCATTTCTGTCATTCGAGCCGACCGGCCTGCAAGGCGATTATGAATTAACTTAATAAAAAATAATGTTTATTTAACTAAATAGGTTATTATTCCCTATTACTGCTGCTAATTTAACACTTTTATTTAACTTTAACAAAATATTTATTCAACTTGAATTTAAATTTTTCGCTGCTTAACCACTATCTTATTCTGAGTCTGGTACTGGTACTAAATTTTTAACAAATTCAATTAGCTCTAAAGGTGCGACTGGTTTGCTTAAAAATCCTACAGCTCCGGTTAGTTTGGCTCTGATGCGATCGACTATCCCGTCCCTTCCCGTCATCATCACGATCGGTACGTTTTTTAATTTTCGCGATCTTTGTAACATTTGGCAAAGCTCGTAGCCGTCGAAGTCTGGCATATTAATATCCATCAATATTAATTTAGGTTGATGGCGAACTAATATTGTAATGCTCGAAACTGGTTCTAAGATACTTAGTACTTCGTAGCCGGCCCATTCTAAAGTTTTTTTGACCTGTCTTTGCACTGCTTTACTGTCATCAATACAGGCTATTTTCGGTCTTTGTTTGACTGGTTTTTCTTGGTTAACTTTTTTTTGGTTGCGATCGGATTCTTTTTCAGAAAGTCGATATCTTTCTACCCAAACCGTCAAAGACCAATCATTTTCTACTAACAAACAAAATATATTTTTTTGAGCGTATTCTTGGCAAAGATCTATTGCTTTATGTCTTAATGCTTTAGAAAAAACCGGGCCGCTAACTAATACTTTATTTTCATAAATAACTTCGGATTTTTTTCTATTATTTTTATTTTGTGCTGCTAGTTCTTTATCGGTTATACAAATCATTTTATCTGGCAATTATAGTATTTTAATTTTTTTTCGAGCTGTTCGTTAATTTTTGTTAATCTCCTTTGAATAGCTTGGAGCGATTTGGCTCGATCCTAGCAAATTTTCAATTTATCTCCTTCCTCTTTTTTGTCCTAAAATTTTTTGTTACTGACAACTGCTTTATGTTGATTGTTGGTTATTATACATTAAATTTTTGCTTTCAACCTCAGAACTATTAGATATATCCTTAGATTGATAGAATATCTTAACAGTTTAGCGGCAGAAGGGACTCGAAGATCGGGCTAAAAGGTTTCAATTCTTCAACAATGTCGGTAACATTGCTTAACTATTTTCTAAAAAATTTTGACGAAAAAAATAACAACTAAATTTGACAATAAAAAACTAGATACAATCTAGCTTAAATTACAAAAAGTAGTTGTTATCTCGTACACCAATAGAATAATTAGGAATAGAGTTAAACGCTTATTTTTGTGGAAGTTGTCGCGGTGGACTTGTCTGTTTGAAAATATTCTAAAATCGAGATTAATTCGCGCTCAAAACTGACCCTAGCCCGATTAGTTCGGCCGCCAACATAGAAGCGATCGCCGAGTTGTAAAGCCCAAATTTGAGAGTGAGAAAAATAGCTCATTACCACTCCTAACATCAACAAAGCGAAACCGCCATAAACGATCGGTACTCCGGGATCGGCTTTAATTTGCAGGCCGGTACTGCCGATTAATTTAACCAATTTGAGAGTAATTCCATCGATTTGGACTCCTGCGCTATCGGCTCGAATCGCACCGACTAATTGACCTTGAGAATTGTAAACAAATACAGTACCTTGGAGGTCTTTAGCTAAGAGAGAAACACCTTCGCTTAAATCGGATTTAATCGGGATCCAAGTTCCCCAAATGTTGCCGCCAAGACTTTCTAATTTAGCCATAGGTAATTGAAAGATGGGACTTTTATTAAGTTGAACTTGAACTGCGGCGATACCCCAATTAGTTTGATAAAAAGTTACGCCATCGTAGCGTAAAGGTTGATTGACGTGAATGGTTTCTCGTTTCAACTCTGCGCCACTATTATCTACCACAGATAAATCGGAATAAAACTGATCTACATCACCTTTAGGAGTGTATTCGATCCAAAAACGGTTAACTTTTACTTGCCAATCTTGAGGGATTTGGGCTTGAGAAAATCGACCGGCTTCAAAAATATTTTGGATTTTAAAAGTATCGCCGCTAGCAATCATTTCCTGAGCAAAAAATCCGGTAAAAGCCCCCCAAATACCTCCAGCGAGAATGACTAAAATACCTGCATGAACTACGATCGGGCCGATGCGTCCGATAATACCTTTGCGAGCGTATAAAGAGTTATCTTGAGAAAAGATTTTATAACCTTTTTCTTGCAATAAAGGAGTTAGAGATTCGATCGATCCGGCTTCGAGTTCGGCGGCTAAAGCAAGTTTTTCAAACTGACGGGGTTTTTGGTAAAATTTCCAATTGCGGGCGGCTTTGAGGGCTGGTAATTGACGGGAAAAAGTACAAGCGGCCAAACTAGTGCCGAAAACTACCAATAAAGATAAATACCACCAAGTGGTGTAAACGTGGTTCAAGCCGAGGATCAGAATAACTTTCCAAGAGAGGAATCCAAATAAAGCTGGATCTTCGGGATAATTTTGTTGATAGAATTGCAGGGTTTCTTTTTGTTCGATGACAGTACCGAGAATGCTGACGAGGGCGATCGACAGTAATAAAATAATCGCCAAGCGCAGATCGGTAATTATCTTAATTAAACGACGAAACAATTTTTTAGGAGTGAAGAGAGATTCTGTTTGGTTTGAAGATGAGTCTGGTGCAGTCATAACGGATCAGAAGATAGTTGTCTGAAGGCGAGAAAGTAGGGAAAATATACCAAATGCTACCAGTATTGCTCCACTAGCAGGGGTAATCCAACTCGACCAACGACGTAATTCTAAGAGTTTTGTAATTGAAGCTGTAAAAGTACCCGCTAAAATTAAAGGTGCTACGTAGCCAACGGTATAAGACAAGAGTAAAACTCCACCTAAGATTAAGTTTTGCTGGCTGGCTATCCAAGCTAGTAAACTGGCTAAAACTGGAGTGCTGCAAGGGGAAGCAACTAAACCAAAAGTCAAACCCAATAAATACGATCGCACTGCTGGCGGAAAATCTGCTTTTATCCAGTCAGTTCCCCCTAAATTGGGAAGTTGAAGCGGTAAAATTTCGAGTAAATTCAGTCCCATAATAATGGCGACGAGACTGACTAAAATCGGCAAGCCAATGCCTATTTGTCCGTAAACTTTACCTACAGATGCGGCAAGTATCCCTAATGCTGCTAAAGTAGTAGCCAAACCGGAAGCAAACCAAGCAGACTGGGCTGCTGCTTTGAGTCTGTTATCGGCTTCGTAACCGCCAATATAGCCGATGGTGATCGGCAACATTGAAAGCATACAAGGTGTCAAACTTGTAAACAATCCCGCTAGAAAGATTATGCCGATGCTTAGAGGACTTAAGTGGGATAATTGGTTGTTAACTAGACTGTTGGCAAATTGTTGCAGTTGATAAAGTTGAGTTTGAATATTATCGAGCATCGCTATCGGGTACTTGTTCGATCGCATTTTAACGTAACTAAATCCCTAATTTACTTGGTTTGAGTCGAGAGGGGATCGGTATGTTTTTGCTTTTTTGTCGCTTCTTTTGTTGTTTTTTACTTAAAACTTATAACTTTTTTTTATTTTAGTTATTTGATTGATTCTTGTGCTACCATATCTAGCCTCAATTGAGACTGTTTCTGTTTAATATTGGTAGGCTCGATGACTTCTCAGTTGTAAAACTATAGCCTGTTTTTTTAAAAATGGTATGAGTTGGGATCGCTCGCTCGATCCGATAAATAGTTTGGCTGCAGCAAGGGGCTTCAATAGTAAAATTTTTGTTAATGCAGGCGTTCTAATGGTTTTTAATTGTGTTAAGGTCTGTTTTAACCCGATTAATTTTAGCTATTAGAGCAATTATAATTAATTAGGTTTTGACTAATTAGAACATTTGGATGTATTATCTTCTCATTAAGATTGGTATGATACGATCCCACTTTTAAAAAACTTTCGGATAGATTTAAATTTTTTTCTCCCCAATCGACAATTACCATCGTCTAAATTAACAATTCATTTTAAGGAAAACTGGAGTTTATGTCCCCCGAATTAATTTTATCTTGTACGATTTTTGTTGTCAGTTTATTTATTTTAATTCTAGCAGCAGATTATTTTACTATGGCTGCGGAAAAAATTGGCGTATATTTTGGCATAAAACCTTTCATTATTGGGGTGACTGTAGTTGCAATTGGTACGTCACTTCCAGAGTTAGTATCTTCGATTTTAGCTACTTTAAAAGATTCTTCAGAGATAGTGATCGGTAACGTTATCGGTTCGAATATTGCTAATATTTGTCTGATTCTAGGGGTGGCATCGATTATTACTCCCAGAGCCATGGTGGTAAAATACGATTTACTTAGTGTGGATTTGCCTTTATTTGCTGGAGCAGCATTTTTCCTAGCTTTTACGATTAAAGATTTACAATTCACTTCCGGCGAAGCTTTTATGTGTCTGGTTGGATTGGTGATTTATTTACTTTACACCGTCAGCACGACCCAAGAATTTGAAGAAGAAGATAAAGAGGAAAAAGAGAAACGAGAGGAGCTAAGAAAAAAGCCGATCTACGGGCAATTTTTAATTTTAATTGTCAGTGGACTTTTGATATTTTTAGCTGCTAATTATACGATCGATTCTATTACTCAAATAGCCAGCTCGTTAAAAATTGGTAAAGAAATAATTGCTGTTAGTGCTGTTGCGGTGGGAACTTCATTACCAGAATTAGTCGTAACCATTAAAGCAGCCCGCATCGGTCAACCAGAAATGGCTGTAGGCAATATTTTAGGCTCGAATATTTTCAATTCTTTTGCAGTTATGGGCATACCGGGATTGATGAACCAGTTAGTAATACCTGATTCGGTTTTAAGAGACGGAATTCCGGTTATGTTAGCAGTAACGATTCTGTTTTTTTTCACTACCCAAAATAATAAAGTTAGCAAGTGGGAAGGTTGGTTATTTATCGTGATTTATGTCTGGTTCATCGGTAAAACTTTGAGCGTGTTTTAAATAATTTCGATCGCAAAATTGATAAAAAAAAGAAAGATATGAATCGAGCAAAAAATGTTCTCGGAACTGAATTAGAAATCTGCTGCACTTCGCCAATGACTGGATATTATCGCAATGGTAGCTGCGATGTGGATGCTAGCGATTTTGGAGTGCATTCGGTCTGCGCTCAAGTGACTGAAGAGTTTTTAAAATACACTAAATCTCTAGGCAACGATCTGAGTACTCCAATGCCAGGATACAATTTTCCCGGACTAAAACCAGGCGATCGCTGGTGTTTGTGTGCTTCGAGGTGGATCGAAGCTAAAAATGCAGGAGTAGCACCGCCAATCGTTTTAAAATCAACTCACAAAGTAACTTTAGATTACATTTCCCTAGAAGAGTTGCAAGAATACGCGATCGAGTAAAGGG
>CAYWIH010000164.1:0-9771 GCA_964458305.1 uncultured bacterium
TTTAAATCAGTTTACGGGCCGGTAAAATCGTGGCGATACGGTCGATCGCTGGGAATAGATCCGATCGGGAGAATATCGACTTGTTCGTTTAATTGCGTATATTGTCAGTTAGGAGAAATAGAAAGAAAAACAAAGGATCTTCAGGTTTTTGTGGCGACAGGGAAAATAATTGCGGAGTTAAAAACTTTTAACTTAGATGATGTCGATGTTATCACTATTAGCGGTAGTGGCGAACCGACTTTAGCTGCAAACTTAGGAGAAATTATAACTAAGATTAAAATAATAACCAATAAACCCGTAATAGTACTGACTAACGGTACTCTCTTATCTAACCTAGAAGTTCGTCAAAATTTGTCTTTAGCCGATCGAGTCGCGGTAAAATTAGATGGGATTTCTGAAGGGATGTTAAAACGGATCGATCGCCCGGTAGCGGGAATTGAGTGGGAAAATATTATAGCGGGAATTAAGCAATTTCGATCGGAATTTCGAGGGTTTATGGGAATTCAGACGATGATTTTCACTCCTTGGGATGACAATAAAAAAGCTGCATTTATCGATTTGATGAGATCGATCGTACCGGAGGAAATTCAATTAAACACTCCTTCTCGTCCGAAACCATTAAAACGTCAATTAGATGGAAGGGGAAATCACAGCAGTGCCGATCGAAGATCTTATCCTGTAATTAATTTTCGTCAAGTAGAAGGGGAATTGGTTCGAGCTTTTGCCGAGGAAATTAGCTCTTTAACTGGCATTAACTGCGTTTTTCGCCCGATTGAGGCAAATATTTGTAAATAGCTTCTAAAATTGTTGCGGGTTTGGCTGGTTTACTAACTATACCAGAAGCACCAGCTAATTTAGCTTGAATTCTATTTTTTAGTTTATCTTTACTGGTTAAGAGGACGATTGGTGTATCGTGAACTTGAGGGTTTTTGCGAAGTTGGGAACAAAGTTCGTAACCGTCAATTACTGGCATAATTACGTCTAAAAAAATTAAGTCTGGTTTGGTGTTTAAAACGATCAGCATCGCTTTGACCGGATCTTGAATGCCAATAAAACGATATCCCGCTCGAGTAACAATTTTGCCCAAACCTTGACAGATAAACAAGCTATCGTCAACCCCAACTATTAATAATTGAGACGATCGATCTCGATCGTCTGATGATGGAGGGGAAACTATTAAGTTTTGTTGGTAGTAATCTTCTAAATTGGTAGATTCCGAGCCAATTATAATCGGTACGTTGAGTTTTTTTGATTTTGGGATTGAAGAGAAGGAAACTGCATCGCTTTTACTCAATTCAAATAACAATTCTGTCAATTCGATTAAGCTGATGTTATTTTTTAAAGCTAAAGTTCGCAAACTCGTCAGGCCGTCTATTATCGAGATCGAGTATTGATGTTTGCTCGAGGATAATTTTTGATGAAATAGTTGTAGATTTTCGATCGCTGGAAATAAATTAGGCGAACAAGAGGATAAACCAGCACTTTCCCATTCTACCCAGTCTTGCATCGTACGGGCTAAAAGCTTTTCGGTATCGATTAAAGTCAGAAACGAGCCTAAATTATCTTCGCTAGAAACTTGATAAGATAAATTATTTTGACCGACAACTGAGTATTGAATGATATCAAAGAGAATTTCTGCGACGACATTTTTAACTAATTGGGTTAAATTACCTTTTTCGAGGGAATTTCCCATTTTGTAAAGGTCGATTAAGATTCCATATTGCCGATTAATTTTTGTAGATGGGTTTTCAATTTCTTTGAGGTGGACTCGATTTATTAAATTAGAATATCTGCGCCATCGTAAATTAGGATAAGCCCCACCTTTAGCCCATATTATACGCCCCAAACGAAAATATATTTTCCACTCCGGCAAATCGCTGTTGGTATTAATACGCAGACTTCCTGTAAAACGTTTGTGATACAGTTCGTTAATTTTAGCGATCGCGTCTTCTGATAACACTTCTGTTTTGTTTCCTGGAGGCATTTTCTTTCCTCTATTTACTGATTACTTTTAATGCATAAATATATAACTAATAAAGTCTTATAATGAAAATAGCTAAAGTTTAGTCTATTTTAAATAAATTGCGATCGAATATACGCAAAGACTATTTAACAGCAAAAATAATATCATCACTTTAAACAATTGTTCGGGGTATGTCAAAACTTGAAGATTTAATCGCTTCAATTCAAACTGAAGCTGAAAGAGAAGCATTTCCGATCGATATTCCTGTTTATGAAGCAGCAGGTTTAAAGCCTACATTGCCAATTTTGTATGCTGGTAATCTCGAGAGTAAAGTTTGCTTTTTTGCTAGGGATTTAGGTAAGGATGAGGTTCGCGCTCGTCAGCCTTTAATTGGTGCTGCTGGGACTTTAGTTCGTCAGGGTGTGTATTTAGCATTGTATAAGCAGCAACCGACCGGTAAAGAAGATTTACAAAAAGTCTGCGATCGAATTCTCCTTACTAATACTGTACCTTACAAACCACCAGGAAACAAAGCTTATTTAGCGGGGGTTAAAAAGCGTTTTCGTCCCTATTTAGAGCGTTTGTTAGTATTACATTGGCAGGGCGATCGAATTATCACTTTAGGTACGGAAGCATTCAAATGGTTTAGCCCTTATGCTGCTAAAGGAATGGTAAACGATTTTTTTAAAACGAGCGATCGTTTTATTAAGGAATTACCAGTTACTCTTACAGCAAAAGACGATTTAGGAATGTCCCATCAGCGACAAGTAAAGCTGTTACCTTTACCTCATCCTTCGCCTCTAAATCAGCAGTATTACGCTCGATTTCCCGAAATGTTGCAAAAACGACTAGAAAATTTATTTTAGCTGTTGTTTACTTTAAGTTTCTATAGTAAATTCTTCGGGATCTACGCCCCAATTAATCCAAGTAACGGCTTTTCTAGCCGAATAGATATTAGGAGGAACTCTGAGAATATGAATTTTATTTGTGCTAGGACAAATCATTTTTAAGAAGTGAATTGGTTCGCAATCGATTTTTGCTTGAATTTTTAATAATTCGTATTCTCGCCAGGAATCTAATTTTTGAGTCGGTAATTGTTGATAAATTGAATCGTATCCTATCCTTTGAATTAACCTAGTTCTTAATTCAGAGTTAGTTTCTTCTAACAGCCAAGATACTTGCAATAAATTGCTCGGTAATACTTCAATCAATTGCCATTTTAATTCTAGATCTTCTTCTTTTAAATACCAATCATCAGGCCAGAGATCTGGAGTTAATTTACTATATTTTGGCGGTAAAATAATGCCCCGATAGGCATAAATATTAAAGCCATCGCTAAATTCGATCGCCGGTGTTAATTCCCCATGCAAGCGATTATTTTTATCCACAGAAATCTGTCGGGGTCGATCGCTGACAAAAACTATTTTTTCGCAGGGATAAATTCCACAACAAGAGCGAGCTAATTCGTCGAAAATATGCCAAGATGTTCGCTCGTAATCGAGTTCGGAAATACAAAAATCAACTATACTCAATTCATAAGCTTTAAATTGGGGGAAAAAGAAGTTATATCCCCAATTAGAAATTCGCAGTCGAGGGGCTTTGGTAATAGTTTTGATGTTGCGCTGCATTCCGCGGTAAATTGCTTTAATAATTCCCGTAGGAATATAAGATTCTAGCTCTAATTCTGCCATAAATTCTGGCTTTGAAAAGAGAAAATCTTGAGTAAAATTGAGATAAGATTTATATATTTGTAAGCCAATATTTTTCTTTAATTTTCTGCGATCGCTTTCTAAAATTATTTCGTAAGGACTGGAATAAAAGATAATTTCTGGTTGCGATCGACCGATAAAATCGTAGAGTTGATTGATGGCATTTATTGTTAAATTACGATCTAATTGTTCGCAATTAAGGGCAATTTGCCGCCATTTTTCAAAATAAACTGGAATTAATTCTTTTTGCATTTCTCTTATTTTCTTAGTTAGCAGCCTTGACAAATTGTTGGTATTCTGATTCAATTTGTTCGCACAAAGATGCGATATCGCTTTTAAGTTGTTGCAAGCGGGCTACTTCAGCACCTCGATCGATCTCTGTAGATTGTTTTTGTTGGACTAAATTATCTAATTCAGCCTGACGAGAATTAATATCGCTATCCATTCTTTGAGTCACTTCTTCTTCATAAATATCGAAACACTCGTTAATAGCCTCTTTAACGCGGGGAGATTGTTCGGAAGCTACTTGAGGCAAGTATTTGACAAGTTCTTTTTTAGCAGCTTTAACTAGTTCTTGACGGGCGCGATCGGCTTGTGCTAAGCCAACTCCCAAACCCAGTAAAGCAATACCCAAAGGCCCCATTACAATACCAGTTAGAGTCGAAATGATGCTGCCGATACTGAAAACAGCAATAAAATTTAAGATGATATTTTTCCAATCGAAACCAGCTCCAGCCATAGCTACGCCGGCGATATTGCCCCTGGCTAGAGAAAAGATCCCGGCGGCCCATTTTGCCCAACTTGGCGCGTCATCTTCGTCGTTAACACCGCTTAAGGGGCGTTTTATTTTATGGCCGGTTAATTTTTCGGTAATTTTATCGGTTACTTTGGTGTAAGAAGCACCGTAAGTCATGGCGATTTGAGACAATTGAGAAAAAGCCAGATCCATTTCTTTTTCGGCAATTAAAGTCCATTGGGATAGTTTATCGTTAATATATTGCTCGAAAGACGCGGTTAATGCTTTTTCAAACTGTTCTCTTTTGCTGCCAGATAAGAAGTCTGTAAAGCTCAAATCTGGTTGATAGCGAATAAAATCGGCTTCGAAAGTATCTCCTAAATTAATCACATATTCCGCAAAAGATTCAGAAATTTTGCGAGCTTTTTTATCCCGCATTTTTCTAATTTCGGCGCGGAAATCGCTGCAGATTTCTTGGAGCAGTTCAAATTCTGGTTGGACGGAATTTATTTTTTCTTTTAAGCGGTTAATATCTTCTTCTAATAAAGGAATCCGCAACTCGATCGCTTCGCCGACTCTTTTACTAGTTTGGTTGGCTAAAGTTTTGGCTTGTCGCAATTGGACGATCGCTTTTTCTTTGGTCAAAAATTCGTTTAAAGCAGCCATGAATTGAGGAAAACCAGTTCCTTCTAAAGCAGCATCGGAATTTTTAATTCTTTTGCGTAAGGCCATTAAAGAACAAATTGGAAATACTCTTTGTTCGTAAAGATCCCTACCTTCTACTTGGCAATATTCTCCTAAATTTGCTTGAAAAACTCGGCGCAGTTTTCCTTCTGCTTCTGCTAATTCTTCTTCGTCATCTGGGTCGATCAAACTATCTTTAACCTGATCCCAAGCATTGATTAAGAAAAAGATTGTTACACCGCGATCTTTAAGATAATTTTCTAAGTAGCGTCTTTCTGCTAAAGTACAGGGTTGAGTCGCTCTCATGACAAATAAAATTGCATGACAATTATTAATATACCCGAGGGATAGTTCGTTGCGAGCTTCGGTGTCGTTAAGTCCGGGACTATCGACAATTTCGATCCCTTTTTCTAATAAAGTTAAGGGATATTCTACCACGGCGTGACTGACATTAGGAAAGGCTAACTTTTTTTCTTGTTGGAGTCTTTTAGCTTCGGCTGGATCGATTGTATAGCTATGTTTGAAAGCCTGAAAATTAATTTTTTCTGGAGGTGTTTCGTCGTTAAAATGAACCGTAACTTTTTTTTCTTTTCCATAGCGTAAAATAGTTAGCAAAGCAGTGCAAGGATTGACATCGCTAGGTAAAATATTTTCGCCAATTAGAGCGTTAAGAAAGGTGCTTTTGCCTCGCTTCATATCTCCTAAAACTAAGAGACGAAATACACCTAAATCTAAATTTTTACTAGTTTTATCTAAATCTTCTAAATCTTTTGCTAATTCTAAACGACCCGATTTTTCATCGCCGATCGATTCGGAAAGCTTTAAAATTTTAGCAATTGCTTTAAGACGAATAGAAATTTCTTTTTTAACTCGAACGAATCGATCGAGGTCTTCAAGAAAACTTTTGGCTGCTATCGTTTTATTCATAATTTATGTTGAATTTGTTTTTAATAAGAGCTAATTAAATTATCTTCAAATAAGTCGCTCTTCTCGCACTTAAAAATTACTTGCGAATTTTTTCTGGTAATTTTCCTCCTTCTAGAATCCATTTTGCCATTTTTCCCATTCCCATCCAAACATCAAAGATACCCTCTTGGCTGTTATTTTGATAGGGTACTAACAATTTTTCCATCTTAATGCAGGGAATTTCAATATTATTGCCTATTTTGCAATCTTCGAGGGATAAATAATAATTTTCCAAAGGACGATAACCACAAGCTTGGTAAAAGGGTACTCCAGTTAAAGAGGCGATCGCAGTGAGAACTTTACATTTTCGGGCGATCGCTTCATTTTCAATTGTTGTTAATAATTCTTTACCGATTCCTTGACGAGCATATTCGGGCAATACGAACATAGCACCAATACTCTTCGACAATAAGGAAGAATAACCGATAATCTTGCCTTGTAACTGAGCAACATAGATGGTTTCTCCTAGTTTAATTCCCCTACGGAAACGCTTGCTTTTATCCCTTAAAAGGCATTGCAATTGTTTCGAGGTATAATCTTTAGCGCATAAAGCCTCGATCGACTTCATCGTCACTTGAAATAGTTCTTCTCTATCTTGGGGTTTCCCTCGACGAATAATAACGAGTCGAGATGCTCGATTGTTCATACTCGTGGTTAATTTTAAGCTGACTAAAAATACTCTGCTATTGTTATTTTTCCCAGTTTTTGCAGAAAATATATATAGTAAGTCTATTGCTGTCTTGCCTAGTAAATGCTAGCTCAGGAGAATGTTCGCTAATAGAATATTGCACCAATAGAAAATCATTGTAGTATATCTTCGAGAGATTTAAATAATAATCATATATTAAAGTTAAATATTTTTTTTCTAAATAATTTACTGGAACGATCGATTATGCGTACAAATATTAAGCTATGAAGCCAATTAAAGAATTATTATCGTTAGCAAAAGTATTTAATAATTTTCAAGGATTAAAGTTAAATTTAGTCTTAGTATTGCCTTTCATCGCTCAAATTTTTGCAGCAGTTGGACTGACGGGATGGTTTTCATTACGTAGCGGTACTGAAGCAGTCAACGATCTGGCCAAACAACTGCGGAGCGAAATTAATTTGCGAGTTCAAGAATATCTCAATATTTATGTTAGAGTTCCCCATAAAATTAATCAATTAAATGTCGATGCAATTGTTGATGGCAATCTGGATATTAATAATTTAGAGAACCTACAAAAACATTTTTGGAGACAAATACAAGTATTTAAAGCGGCCAGTTACATTCAATTTGGTTCTGAAAAACAAGAATTTATTGGTTTAGAAAGACGCGATCGAGGCCAGTTCGTAATTTGGTACACCGACGCATCAACTAATTATTTAGACAGTTCATTTCTTGCCACAAATAACGGGGATCGCGGCAAACTTTTGACCGGTTCCGAACCTTACGATCCGCGAACTAGACCTTGGTATCGAGCTGCTTTAAAGGCAAATAAGCCTACTTGGAGCGAAATTTATCAATTTTCTAGCCGAGAAGTAATCCGGTTGGGAACTACTGCAGTTCAGCCAGTTTACGATAATAATAATAATTTATTAGGTGTGGTCGGCACGGATATAATTCTTTCGCAATTAAGCGATTTTTTGAGTAGTTTAAAAATTGGTAAATCCGGGATAGTTTATATTGTCGAAAATAATGGTTTGTTAGTAGCGAATTCGACTCAAGATCCTCTGGCGATCGTCAATGAGAACCGCGAAGCAAGCAGAATTAAAGCAGAAAATAGCGAAAATTATCTTATTAGTTACAGTGCCAAAAAATTAAGCGAAAAAAATATAGAAGCTTCACCGAGTGAGGGGATTAAAGAATTTGATTTTAAACTAGAAAATGAAAGATATTTTGCTGGAGTCTTGCCTTTTGAAGACGGTCGAGGAATTAGTTGGTCGATCGTGGTAGTAGTTCCAGAATCCGACTTTATGGCGCAAATTAATGCCAATACTCGTACTACCATTTTATTGTGTTTGGCAGCTTTAATAATAGCTACTGGAGTGGGAATTTTAACCTCTCGTTGGATCGTTAGACCTATAAGTCGTTTGAGTTCGGCATCGGCAGCGATCGCGGCTGGAAATTTTTCAGAAAAAGTAGAGGTAAAAGAAATTAAAGAATTGGGCATTTTAGCCGATTCTTTTAATAATATGAGCGCGCAATTGAAAACTGCTTTTGTGGCTCTAGAAAAAAGCAATCAAGAATTAGAAAATCGAGTTAAAGCAAGAACTGCAGAACTCGAAAAAGCCAAAGAAAAAGCTGAGGTTGCCAATCATGCTAAAAGTGAATTTTTAGCTAATGTGAGTCACGAATTGCGGACTCCTTTAAATGTTATCCTCGGCTTTACTCAATTAATGAATCGCAGCGATTATTTGGATAAAACAGATCGAGAAAGATTGACGATTATCGGGCGCAGTGGCGAACATTTACTATCTTTAATTAATAGCGTTCTCGATCTATCTAAAATTGAATCGGGTCGTCTTACTTTAAATAAAGAACATTTCGATCTTTATTTTTTAGTTGACAATCTCGAAGAAATATTTCAATTTCAAGCCGAATCGAAAGACTTAAACCTAACAACCGAAATAGCCCCAGAAGTACCGCAATATATTGTCGCCGATCGCAGCAAATTGGAACAAGTATTAATTAATATTTTAGGTAATGGAATTAAATTTACTGAAACAGGTTCGGTGACTTTAAAAGTAAAAAGCGAGCTAAAAGAAATCACAAAAATCTATTTTGAAATAGCAGATACCGGCCCCGGAATACATCCCGAAGAAATAGATAATTTATTTACTCCTTTTTACCAAACTGAAACCGGAATAAAATCCCACGAAGGAACTGGTTTGGGACTATCGATCGCTCGTAAATTTGTTAAATTAATGGCAGGAAATATCGAGGTAATTTCTAATTTAGGTAAAGGGACTATTTTTAAATTCGATATTGCCGTTGAAATTAGCGATCGATCTAATATTTCTCAGGAAAAATTAACACAAAAAGTTATCGGATTCAAAGATGAGGAAAAACAGTATCGCATTTTAGTGGTAGACGATCGCCCCGACAATCGCCAATTATTAGTAGAACTTTTAACTTCTGTAAATTTGGAAGTCAAAGAAGCTATTAATGGAAAAGAAGCTATAGATATCTGGAAATCTTGGCAACCGGATCTAATCTGGATGGATATGCGAATGCCAATAATGGACGGTTATGAAGCGACTAAAAAAATTAAATCTTTGCTTAAAGATCGCCAAACAAAAATAATTGCCTTAACCGCCAGCAGCTTCGAAGAACAAAAGGCGATCGTTTTGGCTGCTGGTTGCGATGATTTCGTTCGCAAACCCTTTTTAGAACAAGATATTTGGGAAACAATGGCTCGCCATCTAGAAATAGAATATATCTATCACAAAACAGCAGTAAAGGAGCAAAATAACGAGATACCATTTAAACTAACATCAGAATCCTTAAAAGTAATGTCACCTGAATGGGTGGCTAAATTACATCGAGCTGCCGCTCAATTAGATCGAGAAAATATAGAAGAACTAATCGATCTAATACCAGTCGAACAAGATGCGATCGCATCCATTCTTACTGAAATGGTGGATAATTTCGATTTTGAAGAAATTTTAAAGATATCGAAAAAAGCGATCGCAGAATAACTTGCACTTTTTTTACAGATCTACCTAAAACC
>CAYWIH010000165.1:0-9264 GCA_964458305.1 uncultured bacterium
AGTTAGAAAAAATGGCAGAATCGAATTAGACCAAGAAAAAATCCACGTATCCGGTTTAATTCAGCCTCACGGAGTAGTTATAGTTCTCAAAGAACCAGAACTAGAAATATTACAAATTAGCGATAATGCGGGTTATTTTTTTGCGACTAGTGCAGAAGATTTATTAGGACAAAAATTAGAAAATTTATTCGACAGTTTTCAAATTGAAAGAATCGAACCAGCATTAAGATCGGAAAATTTAGATTTTATCAATCCGAGCAAATTATGGGCGAGAACTGTTGGGGATGAATATGCAGTTTTTGATGGCATTTTTCATCGCAATTCTGAAGGATTTTTAATTTTAGAATTAGAGCCGGCAACTTCAGAAGAAAACATTCCTTTTTTGAGCTTTTATCACTTAGCTAAAATATCTATAAATCAATTACAAGAAACAGCAAGTCACCAAGATTTTTGTCAAATAATAGTCAGGGAAGTTCGCAAAATTACCGGATTCGATCGGGTAATGTTATATAAATTCGACGAAGATAATCATGGGGTAGTAATTGCCGAAGAAAAAGCCTCAGATATGGAAGCTTATTTAGGATTGCATTATCCAGCTTCAGATATTCCCAAACCAGCGAGAAAATTATTCGCTTCTAATTATATTAGAATAATTCCCGACGCTCGTGCCATGCCAGCCGAGTTAATTCCTGCCGAAAATCCGATTACTAATAGTCGATTAGATTTAACTAATTCTACTCTTAGAAGTGCTTCTGGTTGCCATTTAGAATATTTACAAAATATGGAGGTGGGAGCTTCTTTAACCATATCTTTGCTAAAAGACGGACAACTTTGGGGCTTAATTGCTTGTCACCATCGATCGCCTAAATACGTCTCTTACGAACTGCGAAAAGCCTGCGAATTGTTAGGGAAAGTAATTTTTTCAGAAATATCATCCCGCGAAGAAACAGAAGATTACGATTATAAAATGAAACTGACATATATCGGCTCGAAGTTAATCGATATTTTAATTTAGTCTCTGTCAAACGTTTGCAAGAAGCTCTACAAGCAATCGATCGCAATTGTTTTGACGTAATTTTATTAGATTTAACTTTACCCGACAGCGTCGGTTTGGCATCCCTCGAATCTTTATTAAAAAAAGCCCCCAAAATACCAATTGTTGTTTTAACTAATACTAACGACGATCGCCTCGCAATTGAAGCAGTTCGTAAAGGAGCGCAAGATTACTTAGTAAAAAGACAAGTAAATCCCAAATCTTTAATTCGTTCTCTATATTATGCGATCGAACGGAAAAATGCTCGAGAAGCATTAGAAAACCAGATCGAACTAACTACCGCGCAATTATTAAAAGCCAAAGAAATCGATAAGCTGCGTTCTGAATTTATTTCGATGCTTTCCCACGATTTTCGCAATCCTATTAATTCTATCCTGCTTTCTACTGGTTTATTAGCTAAAAAAGAACATCTTTTATCCGAATAAAAAAAACAGCCCATTTTCAAGCAATTCGATCGGCTCTAAAAAATATGGATCGTCTTTTAGAAGAAGTTTTGGTAATTGGTAAAGCAGATTATGGTAAATTAGAATGTCAGCTTGCAGCTTTAAATATTCAAGAATTTTGTAATTGTTTGGTCGAAGATTTAGAATTTGATGCCGACAATAAAGATATCAAAATAATACTAGAATGCGAACTAACTTTAGCAGAAATAAACTGCGAACTGCTTGCAGCAGCACTTCGCTCCCGCGACTTATTACAACATATTTTTGGCAACTTACTCACCAACGCAATTAAATATTCTCCTCGAGGTAGTAAGATTTTTTTTCGAGTCAGTAACACCCAAAAAGACGTTATTTTTCAAGTTCAAGACTGCGGTATTGGCATCCCTCTCACCGAACAAAAACAGCTTTTCGAACCATTTTTTCGCGCTAGCAACGTCGATCTTATTCCCGGTACGGGCTTGGGCTTGACAATTGTCAAAAAATGTGTAGGTTTACTTAGAGGTCAAATTAGCGTTACCAGCGAATTAGGTGCGGGAACTAACTTTACCGTAATTTTGCCATTGCAGTGCTGCTAAATTCTTGTTTATTTCTGCTTTTCCGACCGAAGAGTCGATCTTAAATTCACCTAGATCGATCGGATTGTAAAACTATTTTCTTGACTAAAGAATAAAAATATTAAAGTAAGGCCCAGTTTATCATTCACTCTACAAAAAAAAGTATAAACTATCTTGTGGTACAGAAACCTTATACCAATTCTGAAAAATCAAGCTACAGATAACATCAACTATGCTTTAAGATTCTTTAGTTATTATCCTAATTGACCTCCTACCGCGACAGTGCAATATTAAACAGAAACCGTATTACTTGGTGCGATCGAAAAAAATCTTATTAATTCAAAATTGTTTGGAGTTACAAACACTTCGATTTTCTTTATTTAGAACTAATTTAAGAAATATCTCCCATCGCATTAACAAAAGCCTTAGAAATAAACGGAATAACATCTTTTTTCCCCGCTTCGACTTTCAAACCTTCAGTAAAAACCACCAAAAGATAAGGCTGTAGATTAGGAATTTCAATATAAGCAGCATCGTGACGCACCCGAGAAGTCCAACCAGCCTTAGACCACAATTTAGCGTTAGTTGGCAAACCTGCCCCTAAAAAACCCCTAATTTGATTTTCACCCTCGTTATCGGCTAAATTTTCGGGGCTAAGACTGCGTTTAAGCAAACCCATCATAAACTGCGATCGAGGAGAAGAAACCGCGACACCACCGATAATAGTGTGCAATAATTTAGCTACCGATAGAGTAGTCAGCATATTGCTATTTTCCCTTAATTCCCCTAAAAATGCCCTTTCTCTACCATAAGCACCATCGCACCAAGTTTTTTGATTGAGATTAATATTTTCTAACTCCGGCCAGGCCAAATTTTGATAGTATCGATTAACAATATTGCGCTGTTGTTTCCAAGTTTCAAAAGGCCCTGGAGGTAATTCCGGCCCGCTAGTAGTACCGCTAAGAACGTCTACAATTAAACTAGTAGCATCGTCGCTAGAATCTACGATCGCATCTCTAATAGCACGATCCAATTCTAACGATCCCGAAACCATCTCCCTTTCCAACCATTCTTGAATTGCTACCAAATAAAACAATTTTACAATGCTAGCGGGGTACATTCTCTCCATTCCCCGATAGTTAAAACCCCTTACTTGATATTGCCAAAACTCCTCAAAAGATATCGCACCACCAGTATTTACAATTACGGGATTATCGTACACTATCCAGGTTAGCGCGATCCGATCTCGAGCTAGTGCCGGAAATTCCTTAAAAGTTTTTTCGAGTATATCTTTTCCTAGTTTATCGAGTCGATCGTCTTGTTTTAAAAAAGTCATGGAATTAAAAAAGTAGTCAAGTTTGATTAAACTTTCCTACAGTTGCAAAGAGATTTTAAAGCTATTCGCTACATTATATAAGGCGATCTACATTATGGGGTCAGAGGTTTTTTTTCGTAGCGAGTGGGGATTAGTGAGTAAAAATTAATACCGATCGACTTCTGACTTCTGACTTCTGTACCGACGTACCATGGTACGTTCCTACTGACTTCTTCCTCTATGTCTATCTCAACTAAAAATTATTTCACCCAAATTAACACTACATTCGATCTATTTTCTAAATACGGTAAAATTTTTTTTCGTTCTTTACCATTATTGTGGGTTGCTGCCCCAAAAGAAGTTACATTTCTTATTTTTGCTCGATTAATTCAGGCTATTATTCCGGGTATTAGTATCTGGATTAACAAACAAGTAGTTGATAATGTAGCTGCAACTATTAATGCTACTGAAAGTTCCAATTTTTGGACTCCGATCGTTCTTGTAGCTGGTTGGATTGGGGCTATTTTATTGCAAAATTTGCTTTCTCCTTGGGAGCAAGCTGCTAATAGTAATGCCGGGCAAAAAATTACGGCTCATATCAATTTATTATTAATCGATCGGGCTAATAGTTTTAAAGATTTAATTCGTTTTGAAGACTCTCAATTTTATGACGAATTACAATTGATTCAGCAAGAAGTCAATCACCGACCTATTACTTTATTAGGCACGATCTTTGGCATATTTCAAAACTCAGTTACTTTAATAACTATGTTATTTTTACTAGCTCCTGTTGGCTGGTGGATTCCTTTATTAATTCTGTTTACATCTTTACCGCAAGCTTATTTTTCTTTCAAAATTCAAATGGATATGTGGAAATTAATGTCCCGTAAAAGTCCCCAATCTCGGAGAATGCAATACTATTCATCTCTTTTACTTACCGATACTTATGCCAAAGAAGTAAGATTGTTTGGACTGGGTTCATTATTTACCGATCGCTACATACAATCTTTTGAAGACAAGGAAAGAGCGATGCGAAAATTGCGAGGAAAAGAAGCTTTTTTACAGAGTATCTTATCATTCGTTAGTGCTTCCGGCAACGGTTTTGCTTTTTATTGGGTGGTTATAAAAGCTTTTAGTGGTACGTTAAGTCCGGGTAGCGTACTGCTTTTTATTCAGTCATTAACTTACACCCAACAAACTATTAACGGTTTGATGCGTATAGTTATTATGGTGCAAGAAACTATTATATCTATGGAACGTTTATTTAGATTTTTAGATAGCAAACCAACCATATCTTTATCCATTCCTGGTAAATCTATTCCTGCGCCAATACGATCGGGAATTAGGTTCGATCGCGTTTCTTTTTCTTATCCAGATGGCAGAACTGCCCTAGAAGATATTTCTTTTACTATTAAACCAGGCGAAACGATCGCTTTAGTGGGCGAAAATGGCGCGGGAAAAACTACTTTAATCAAATTATTATCGCGATTTTACGATCCGAGTCGAGGAAAAATATTAATCGATAATATCCCCTTAAAAGATTTAAATCTAGAAGAGTGGCGCAAACAAATAGCCGTAGTATTTCAAGATTTTAGTCGCTACTCTCTTACGGTAGGCGAAAATATTGCATTGGGAAATATAGCAGAAAAAGATAACTTAAAAAAAATCGAAATCGCCGCCACAAAATCAGGTATCGCCGATCGCATTAATAAATTAGAATCCGGGTATCAAACACCACTCGGAAAACAATTCGACGGCACAGAATTATCCGGTGGAGAATGGCAAAAAGTAGCGATCGCGCGGGCTTTTATTCGCCAAGAAAAAGCCCAAATTTTAGTATTAGACGAACCAACAGCAGCATTAGATCCGCGCAGCGAATACGAAATATACAATCGTTTTTCAGAATTAGTAACGGGGAAAATGTCTATATTAGTAACCCATCGTTTAGCTTCAGTCAGAATGAGCGATCGAATTATAGTTTTAAAATCCGGCAAACTTATCGAAATTGGCAGCCATCAAGAATTATTAAAATTAGGCGGAGAATACGCAAGTTTGTGGCAAATGCAAGCTAAAAAATATCAAAGTTAAGGCAAAAGGCAGAAGTTCAGGAGTTTAAATATAATATTTGTTCTAGAAAACTCAAATGAGTAAATCAATTTTAAACTTAGATACTGGTTACTTTTACAGTGGTGATAAATGTTTCTATCTCAATCCCTAATCGAAAAAAATCAAATCCAAGCCGATCGCACCCTAGACGTATCCGCAGTCATCCCAATTTACAACGAAGTAGACAGCATTCCTACCTTAATTGAAAAAATAGCCCAAATCTTAACCCAATCTCAATATACTTACGAAATTATCTGTATCGATGACGGATCTACCGACGGATCGAGAGAATTACTCAAACAAATAGCCCCCCAACGCAGCGATTTAAAGGCGATTTTACTGCGTCGCAACTACGGACAAACCCCAGCCATGGCGGCCGGTTTTAACCATGCTAGAGGGCAAATTATCGTCTCTCTAGACGCAGATCTGCAAAACGATCCAGAAGATATTCCCAGGGCGATCGAAAAATTAGCAGAAGGCTACGATTTAGTAAGCGGTTGGCGCAAAAACAGACAAGATGCTAAACTAACCAGACTTTTACCTTCTAAAATTGCTAATTGGTTAATCGCTAAAGTTACCGGAGTGAAAATACACGACTACGGTTGTTCTCTCAAAGCTTATCGCGCCGAATTATTAGCCGATTTGCATTTGTATGGCGAATTGCATCGTTTTTTACCCGCTTTAGCTTATATTGAAGGTGCTAAAATTGCCGAAATACCAGTAAGACACCATCCCCGTCGTCACGGCACTAGTAAATACGGACTCGATCGCACTTTTCGCGTTTTAATGGATTTACTGACCGTTTGGTTTATGAAAAAGTTTCTTACCCGACCGATGCACGTTTTTGGATCTTTGGGTTTGCTTTCTCTGATTTCTGGCTTTATTTTAGGTTCGTACCTTACTTTTCTCAAGTTAGGCATGGGTGAAAATATCGGCGATCGACCTTTATTAATTTTAGTCGCAATCCTGATCGTCACTGGTTTGCAGCTATTTTGTTTCGGACTGATCGGCGAACTTCTAATTCGCACCTATCACGAGTCTGCCGATCGCCCTATTTACAGAATTCGCGAAATCATCTCGGCAAATGTTAAGAATAATTAAGAAGGGCTAGTATGTAAGAAGCAAACAGCAAAACGATCGATGTGAGTATTGTAAATCTTGTCAAAATTTTAAAACCATCCCAACTCAAGAATCTGCTATTGTTATTTGTTGCAGGTTTCTTTTTTTGGGTTAGTATATCTAGTTTATTACCCACTTTACCTACCTACATTCAAAGTGTTGGGGCTAACATCCAGCAAGTCGGGCAAGTAATGGGCTGTTTTGCGATCGGTTTATTATTATCTCGGACTTTAATGGGAAAATGTGCCGATCTCCACAGTCGCAAGTTAGTTTTATTAATCGGTAGTTTTGTAACCGCAGTCGCACCACTGGGTTATATATTTTTTAACTCAATTCCTGAATTAATGGCGATCAGGGCTTTTCACGGCATCAGTATCGCAGCTTTTACCATCGGTTACAGTGCTTTAGTTGTCGATTTTTCGCCAATTCAAAATCGAGGAGAATCGATCGGTTATATGAATTTAGCCGTACCGACGGGAATGGCTGCAGGCCCCGCTTTGGGAGGATATTTGGTAAACTCGATCGGATACGAGTCTTTATTTTTAGTTTCGGCTAGTTCGGGTTGGCTGGCTTTATTTTTAATTTTCCAAATTAAAGAAACCAAACCAGAAACAGTTAATTTAGCTGACGATTTTGCCACTAAAATGGTCGATCGCACTTTTATCGAGTTAATTAACAGTCCTTCTCTCAACGTTCCTACTGTAATTTTATTATTAGTCGGGCTGCTATTCGGTACGATCGTCGCTTTTTTACCTTTATACGTCAAAGAATTAAATATTGATTTTAATCTCGGTTTATTTTATACAGTAGTCGCGATCGCCAGTTTTTCAGTACGAATTTTTGTCGGTAAAGCCAGCGATCGTTACGGTAGAGGTTTGTTTATTACTCTGAGTTTGCTTTGTTACGTTTTTTCAATGATCCTCTTGTCCGTTGCCAATTCTCCTGCTATCTTTCTCTTAGTAGCGGTTGCTGAAGGTATCGGTCGCGGTCTTTTAGTTCCGATTATGCTCGCTTTAATCTCCGATCGCTCCTACGATAAAGAACGAGGTAAGGTTTTTGCTCTTTGTTTGGGCGGTTTCGATGTCGGTATTGCTTTAGCCGGGCCCGTTTTAGGTATGGCGATCGCTGCAATTGGTTACCGTCAGTTATTTTCTTGGGCCGCAATTTTGGCCGTTTTTGCCGTAATTTTATTTGCTACTAAAGCTAACAAACATTTAAGTTCTTCCCTTCGTTTTGCCATCGGTAAAGAGAAAGACTTGTATTCTGTTAATTAGAAACGGGCGAGAAGGGATTCGAACCCCTGACACCGTGGTCCGTAGCCACGTGCTCTAGTCCACTGAGCTACACGCCCTCAGTAATGGTCACTCAAGAAATAATATCACGATCGACAGTCAAAATGCAAGAACAAAAATTATCTCACTTAAACGATCGCGGCGAAGCGAACATGGTAGATGTTTCCCAAAAAGAAGCCACAATCAGAGTTGCTGAGGCTATGGCCGAGGTAAAAATGTCTTTAGATACTTTCAATGCGATCGAAGCGGGAAACGCTCCTAAAGGAGACGTACTGACTACTGCTAAAATAGCCGGAATCATGGCAGCCAAACAAACAGCCCAGTTAATTCCTTTATGTCATCCCCTACCCCTGCAAAAAATCGCCCTCAACTTAACTCCAGACCCCGAATTACCCGGCTACCAAATCAGAGCCACAGTCAAAACCAAAGCAGAAACCGGGGTAGAAATGGAAGCACTCACCGCAGTATCGATCGCCGCCCTAACCTTGTATGATATGGCCAAAGCACTAGAAAAATCAATCACGATCCGATCGATTTGTTTGTTAAATAAAAAAGGTGGTAAGTCTGGGGATTATAATAAAAAAATAGCAAAGTCCTAAAAACCCCTTTCAATTTTAACTATGCCTCCTCGCCAATCTCCTCAAAGCGATCGCCAAAATCCCGAATATAGAAAAATAGACGATCGCATGAATTTCGCTTTTCACGTAGCAGTTTTTGCGGCAATAAATTCTGGTTTGTGGTTCGTGCAAATTATTAAATTTCCGCAATGGCAAGGAGCGATCTGGATAACGGGAATTTGGGGAAGTATATTATTGTTTCATCTAATTTATATTTTAGCGATCGCAAATTACTCGGTTAAATCAAATGGCTAATTATAACACCACCGAAATAATTGAATCTCTAGCTGCTGAAATCGGCGAAAATGTCTATATTGATGTAGCTAAATGGCATTTGTATCTTTCGGACGCTCATTTACATACTCTTGTCGCCCAAAAAGCATACACGCTCCTCGAAAATGATAACTTAAGCGAAGATAATGTCTTAGCAATTTTGCGGGAAATTCCAGTTAAATTGGGTGGGGGAAAAATAGAAGTTCCCTTACTAAATCTGTTGCCGATGCAATCTCAAGTTCACTTAATAGATTTGCTCGAAGAATATCAAAATAAAATTTAAAAAACCAGCTAAAACAACCTTGCGGTTGTTTTTATTAATTAAAAAAATATATTTGACATATAATTATTTATTAAAATTGCACCATCTTGTGGACGAATAAATCCACGCCCGTTCCATCGGGCCGTACTCGCTCGTCACCCAGCAGCCGCTCGGCGGCAAGGCGCAATTCGGCGGCCAGCGCTTCGGCGAGATGGAGGTTTGGGCGCTC
>CAYWIH010000166.1:0-9026 GCA_964458305.1 uncultured bacterium
CCTCTAAAATCAAATTAAAATTATGATTTCAGTACCCTTGTTTATTTTAGATGGCGATAAAATGCTGGAGGACGGCGAATTGTTTGGGCGGCATTATTGACGATAATATCGAGGCGAGGGTAAGTATTGCGGATATATTGAGTAAAGAAATCGACGCTTTTAAGATTGCGTAAATCTATACCATAAATATGCAAGCGATCTTCCCAGCGATGAAAATATTGTTCGCTGGAGTATCTTTTAGCTGCGTCGTGGGGAAAGCGAGTAGTTATAATTACGTTAGCACCCGCTCTAAGTAATTTTAATGCCACAGCGTAGCCTATTTTAACTCTAGCTCCGGTAATTAAGGCTGTTTTTCCTTCTAAGTTAGCTGCTCGATCGCGCTTGGTATAGTTGAAATCTCCGCATTCAACACACAACCCAGAATAAAAAATATGGCGATCGCTTAATAGATTTTTACAGATAAAGCAACGTTGTGGTTTACTCATAGTTGACCCTCGGCCTCTCTACTTATATACTGTGCCATTAGGCATGATTGTATCCATAAATAGGACTGCATTTAAATCTACTCCAAAGAGGTTAGCACCTAAGAGGTTCGCTCTCCATAAATTGGTTTTATTTAAATTTGCTCCCATTAAATCACTTTCTGTTAAGTTGGCTCGATCGAGACGTGCGTTTTCTAAATCTGCTCCAATTAAGTTAGCTCGAGATAAGTTTGCTAAAACAAGATTTGCTTGGTAAAATTTACCTTCGATCGCTTCTATTTGTTTCAGGTTTGCTTCGCTTAGGTTTGTATAACTTAGATCGGCATTGTTGAGCTTAGTACCTGTTAAGTTACTATTTTCTAAATTTGCCCGATATAATTTTGCTTTGTTGAGATTGGCATGACTCAAACGAGCCGATTTAAGATTAGTATAACTGAAATTTACATTTTCTAGGTTAGCTGCCTCAAAGTTAGTTCTGCTAAGATTTTTTTCCTTAAAGTCATAACCTTTTAAATCTACTCCAGATAAATTTGCTCCTTGCAATTTTGCTTTTTTAAATTTAATATTTTTTAGATTTGCGTTACTTAAATTTGCGTTAGTAAGATTGCTATAATTGAAATCTACATTTTCTAGGTTAGCTCCCTCAAAGTTAGTTTTTTCAAGATTTTTGTTTTTGAAATCGCAATCTTTTAAATCTACTCCAGATAAATTTGCTCCTTGCAATTTGACTTTTTTAATTTAGTATTTTCGAGATTGGCATGACTTAAATTTGCCAAATTCAGATTGCTGTAATTTAAATTTGCTTTGGCTAAATTTGCTTTTTCAAATTTTGTTTTGCTGAGATTTTTTGCTTTAAAATTATAGCCGTGCAAGTTTAGTTCAGATAAATTCGCTCCGTTCAACTTGATTTTAATCAATTTAGTTCCGTAAAAATTAACTCCTCTTAAATCTGCTCCTGCCAAGTTTACTTTACGTAAAACATTTCTGCTAAAATCTAAATTTCTCAGATCTGTCCGACTAAAATTAGTGCGATCGAATTTGGCTCCTTTTAAATTTGCTCCTGTTAAAATAGCCCGACTCAGATTAGTTTTTGTTAAATTTGCACCCCTTAAATTGGCATTTGTGAGGTTAGCCTTATATAATTTTGCTTCGCTTAAATCCGCTCCCGATAAATTAGCACCGCTGAGATCGCATTCTCTAAAATTAACTCTAGAGAGAGCTTTTTTGCTTAAGTTAACTTCTTTTAAATCTATCCTTTTGACAACCGGATCGGAACCTTCTACATACCAAATATTTTCAGCTCGATATCGATTCCATTCTTCAATTCCTCGAGCGAGTAAATTTAATTCTTCTACTAACATAAAGCTTATTTTACTAAAAAATAAATAACTTTATTATAAGCAATTAAATAATAACCCAGTTATATAGATAGAAAGAAGAGCGGATTAGTCTCAGTTTATAAATAATAAAAAATATTTAAAATCTATTTAGTTAAAGTAAAAAAAGTTAACTCGGGCGGACAAAATAAACGGATTGGTGCGATACTCATGCCAATTCCGGGATTAACATAAAGCCTGTTACCCGGCGCGCCGTAATCTTTCGTCCAACCGTCCACATAAACTTTATCCGATTTTGCAAACTTTAACCAAGTCCATTGCGGTTTTCCAGGTACTCTTATTTGGCCTCCATGAGTGTGGCCTGCTACTGCGAGGGGGGCTGAGTTGGGTGGAAGTTTTTCATAAGTATCGGGGTTGTGCATCATCACGATTCGCGGGCTATCCTCTGGTATATCTCTAAAAGCTGCCTCTACGTCATCTCTGTCAGCCCAAAGCGAACCAATACCAACTAAATAAAGAGGTTCGTCGCTATCGCTTAATTGCAATCTAACCGCTTCGTTTTCTAATACCCTGATACCTACTGCTTCGAGAGATTTTCTCAAGCGATCGGCTAATATTGTATTCGGAGATTCATTTTCAAAGTCCATGGCGTAGTCGTGATTTCCCAACACCGCATAAGTGGGAATACCTGCTTCAACCAGAGGACGAACTAAATTTACTGCCGTCTCGATCTTTGGTTGCGGATTTGGGGTAGCATGATAAATAAAGTCCCCGGTAATTAATACTACTGCTGGTTTAGCTGCTATTATTTTAGTAACGCTGCGACGCACCGTATCGCGATTGTCTCCCCAAAGTCCGATCTGAAAATCGGAAATCTGAGCGATTTGTCTGCCTTGCCAAGACTCTGGTAAATTAGTAATTTTTGCAGATTCATTTTCTGTATTAAGAAAGTGAGGTTCGATAAAACTCCAAACTGCTAAAAGTGCGATCGCGCTGGCTAATCCCGAACCTAGGTATTTAAGTTTTTCAACAATATTTATCATTATTAGTGTAAAGATTAATTTTGTATCTTTTAGTAATTAATTTGCCTCTCAATTAAGTTAAAGGTTAAATTATCGTAAAACATCTATCTCAAGTTTTAAATAATTCTACGATTGAGGTATTTTCTCGATCGCTGCCAAATTCCCCGATCGAAATCCTCTAATATTAAAATATTGTAAAGAAACAAAACGAAATTTTAAGGGTTTTATTTTAATTTAAAGCCAGCCTAGCAATACTTAAGTCTATTTTTAGATATATTAATTATTGTATCTCTATTAAAAAATAGTTTTATATGGGTCGAATTATAGCCGATCGCTACCAAATTATAAAATCACTCGGGCAAAAACCGGGAAGAAAAACATATTTAGCAAAAGATCTTAACGATTCAGAATTAGTAGTTATCAAGTTGCTAATTTTTGATGACGATCTCGAGTGGCAAGATTTTAAACTGTTCGAGAGAGAAGCAAATACTTTAAAAAACCTCTCTCATCCAGCCATTCCCAGTTATTTAGATTCGTTTGAATTAGAATTACCAGAAGGAAAAAGTTTTGCGATCGTCCAAACTTACATAGAAGCGAGATCTTTACAAGAACATATAACAGCAAAAAGAGTTTTTAATGAAATAGAAATTATCGAAATCGCTCGATCGCTTTTAGAAATTTTGATTTACCTTCACTCCAGACAACCACCCGTAATACATCGGGATATCAAACCAAGTAATATTTTATTAAAATCCCGTCCCGGATATGGTGTCGGTCGAGTCTATTTAGTCGATTTTGGCTCGGTACAAACCATGGCTGCAACTAGCGGCGGCACGATTACTATTGTCGGAACTTACGGTTATATGCCCCCCGAACAATTTGGAGGAAAAGCATTTGTTACTTCCGATCTTTATAGTTTAGGTGCTACTTTAATTTATCTAATGTCGGGAAAACATCCAGCAGATTTACCCCAACAAAAATTGCGGATTAAATTTGAATCTGCAATAGATGAAGCCATTTCACCTAGTTTTAAATCTTGGTTGCGCCGCATCACCGAACCTAGTTTAGAAAGGCGTTTTAATAGTGCCTTAGATGCTAGAGAATCTTTAGATCGAGTGGTAGAAATTAAAGAATTAACCGTCGATCGATCGGCACAAAAAAGCGTTTTTATTTCTAAGAACGAGCGGGCGATCGATATATTAATCTCTGGGAGGGAAAACAATGCCAAACAACTCGCAGATTTAGCTTATTTTTGGTTTTTTTCCGGTTTATTTGCGGCGGCTTGTTTTTTAAGTTCTGCTAGTTTGGGAGGGGGAACTTTTATTGCCGGAATGATTTGGATTTTAATTGCAAGTTTGTCGACAGGATACGTACTCAAACTTTTGTATCTCAGTTTCGGACGGGTAAAAATTAAGGTCGATCGGCAGTATTTTAAAGTCACTAAAAAGTTATTTGGATTTACATTTTATCGCCGTCGTCTGCTGACAAAAGCGATTAGTAAATTAGTCAGGACTAAAATAAATACAGAAAAAATCGAACTAAAATTAGGTAAAAAAGTTTTAAAAGTACCAGAAGAAAACGTTAAAGAAATCCTCAAAATTTGGGTTGGTAAACATACCTTTGAATTGAATACAAAAATGTCCGACATCCGCGATAATATCGAATCTAAAAATATTTTATTTTCTAACCTCGATCGCTCCGAACTGAATTGGTTGACTTACGAATTGAGCGAATGGTTAGATCTGCCAGTTACACGCAAATAAATCTATCAATATAATTGTTTGAAAAAATGCTCGATAAAAAAATAATAAACAATCGCTATCAAATTATTGAATTGCTAAATAAAAAGCCCGGAAGGAGAACGATTTTAGCAGAAGATTTAGAAAAGCAAGAAAAAGTAGTTTTAAAATTGCTGACTTTTAACAGCGATCTCAATTGGGAACAATACAAACTATTCGATCGAGAAGCAAAAATTTTACAGGCGATCGACAATCGCTCGATTCCCGATTATTTAGATTTTTTTGAATTAGATTTATCTAAAAAGAAAGGCTTTGTTTTAGTTCAAAATTATATCGATGCCATATCTTTAGAAGAGCATATTCAAAACGGCAGAAAATTTACTCAAACAGAAGTAGAAGAAATAGCTAAATCTATTTTAGAAATACTAATTTATTTACACGAACAAAACCCGCCAATAATACATAGAGATATCAAACCTAGCAACATTTTATTAGGATCTCGATCGGCTCACAGCGTCGGTAAAATATACTTGATCGATTTTGGTTCGGTACAAAATATTGCAGCCAATCAAGGTGGTACGATAACTATTGTTGGGACTTACGGTTACATGGCCCCCGAACAATTTGGCGATCGCGCTACACCAGCATCGGACTTGTACAGTTTGGGTGCTACCCTAATTTACCTTATTACTGGCAGACATCCCTCAGAATTGCCCAATAAAGACTTGCAAATTCAATTTGAAGCAGTAGCAACCGTATCTCCCCAGTTTAGTCGCTGGCTGCGAAAAATGACAGATCCCTCCCGAGAAAATCGCTTTGTTTCAGCTAGATATGCTTTACAAACTCTACAACAACCGGAATTAATTAATAATCTTACTCCTACTCTTGTCAAAAAACCCGTCGACAGTGGGATTGCTTTAACCAAAAAAAGCAATAAATTTAAAATAATTTTTCCTGCTGTCGAATACTCAAAAGATACTTATATCGCAATAGTATATTATCTGATGTCGGCATTGGTTTGTGGGTTAATTGCTTTATCTTGTACCATACCTACAATCTTTCTTTTTATCAATATTCTCACCCATTTTGCCGAATTTAATTTCTTAATTATAGTCAGTTTGATAATTCTCTTAGCTTTAGGAAAAATTGCCCTCTCTTTATGGCGTTTCGTTCTCAAAAGTATCAGATCCTTCTTTTACGTTTTATTTGGTAAAAAAATAATCGAGATCGATCGTCTCGATCGAACCCTCGAATCTTTTTATAACTTATTTGGATTTGAGTACGATCGATCCTTACAAAAACTAGGCAATGAAATCAAAAAAATTGAAGTAATCGAACCATCTGCTCGCGAAAACGATCTCAATTTAGCAAAAATAATTATTTGGACAGATCGCAGTAAATTTCAAATTAACGGCAGCGAATTTACTCTCAATGAATTAGAAAAAAATTATTATTTAACCGAACCAGAAATTGATTGGTTGGCTAAAGAATTAAGCGATTGGTTGGAGGTCAAAATTGAGTATAAGTGAACTACTTTAGAATTGCGATCGATATAATTAACGATCTACTTCTTCCTTCTCCCATAGCAAGTTAAAATATACTGTGAAGAAATGTAAAGGGCATGGAAAACAAAGTAGTAGTTATCGTGGGGGCAACTGGCGGAATTGGATCTGCCTTGAGCCAAAAAATAGCACCAACGGGGGCTAAATTGGTCTTAGCCGGGCGAAATACGGATAAGTTAGCAGCTCTATCCGGCGAGGATATATTAGCCCTTCCTACGGATATTACCGACCCCGAACAAGTAGATAATTTATTTAGTAAAGCAGTCGATCGCTTCGGCAAAGTTGATGTTCTGGTGAATGCTGCGGGTGCTGGGGTAATGAAACAGTACAACAAAATAACCCCAGAAGATCTTAATTTTATGCTCGATGTCAACCTCAAAGGGAGTTTTTATACTACTCAAGCAGCAGCTAAAGCCATGAAAGAGAATCGCTCGGGCCATATTTGCAATGTCGTGGGTATCTTAGGAAAACACTCGATGACAATGGCTTCTGCTTATTGTGCGGCTAAATACGGTGTAGTAGGATTTAGTAAGTGCATGGCCGACGAATTGAAGCGTTACGGCATTAAAATTACTTTATTCTATTTTGGAGGGGTAGATACGCCTTTTTGGGATAATGTCAGTTTGAAAGTCGATCGCAAAAAAATGCTATCGGTGCAAACAGCAGTAGATGCGATTTGGTTTGCTTTAAATGCCGAACCCCAAGCCGTACCGATGGAAATTAATATTCAACCTGACAGTCATATGTTTTTTTGACATAAATAATGCAAATCGATCGCCTTCACTTTTATTTAGAAGATGCCGAAAAATGGCGCGACTGGTTCGTTGGAGTAATGGGTTTTACTGCGATCGCCGGTGGTAAAAATTCCCATACTCGTACTGAAGTAGTCAGGAGTGAAAAAGTTACTTTCGTGCTTTCTTCTCCTCTCAATAGATCTAGTCCGATCTCCACATATTTAGATCGACATCCCCCAGGAATAGGAGACGTATCTTTTTGTGTCGAAAATATTGAATATTCAATAGATCGAGTAATCGAAAATGGTGGAAAAATTCTCGAACCAATTCGGCAAAAAAAATTCCCTCGCGGCGAGCTAAAATGGGTAAAAATAGTTTCGATCGCGAATATAAATCATACTTTAGTAGAAAGAAAAGGAATCACTCCTTTATTGCCAGAAAAATGGCTCGAAGAAAAAAAAATATCATCTCAAAGTTCGCCGATATTTAAAGGAATCGATCATTTAGTTTTAAACGTACCTGCCGGAGATTTGCCAGCGACAGTAAACTGGTATCAAAAAGCATTAGGATTTACAAGAGCGCAGGATTTTACCATCGCAACCGAAAAATCCAAATTATATTCTGTGGTCATGGTTCATCCAGTAAGTGGCTTACAATTCCCCGTTAACGAACCTCGATCGCGCAACTCTCAAATTCAAGAATTTCTCGATTACAATCGCGGTGCGGGAGTCCAACATTTAGCTTTAAAAACTCCTGGAGTTACAAAAGTAACAAAAAAATTGCGCGAAAATGGGTTATCTTTTTTGTCAGTTCCGATGACATATTACGAAGATATTATCAAAAAATATCCCGATCTTAATTTGTCAGCTTCCGAATGGCAAAATATAATTGATTGCGAAATTTTAGTCGATTCTCAACCAGATCGAATAAATAAAAATAATCCTAAAAATATACCTGTTTTGCTGCAAATTTTTACCAAACCGATATTTAACGAACCTACTTTCTTTTTTGAATTAATTGAAAGACGCGATCGGGCTAAAGGATTCGGAGAAGGTAATTTTCAGGCTCTATTTGAAGCAATAGAAAGAGAACAAATGAAGCGAGGAAATTTGTAATAGTCAGGGTCAGAATCTAGGTAGGGGGCTAAATCAGTGACCAGTTTTTCAGTACTCAGTGACCATCAATTAAAAGTAGGATTTAACTATTTTTAATTGTGGACTCTTTATTTTTTTCAAATCTAATTGAAAAATTAAAACTTATTGACTATTTAATTATTTATACTTTATTTTGTATAACTTTAGTCCTTAAAACAATCCAACCAGCAAATAAAATTAAAATAGCACCAACAAAAGAATTAAGATCTAATAATTCCTGCCAAAACAACCAGCCTAAAAAAGCCCCAAAAGGTACGGAAGTATAAGTAAAGATTCCCACACTAGCAGCAGGAGCGCAAGCATACCCTTTAGTTAATAATAATTGACCGATCGTAGTTGCCAAACCCACCGCGATCGCCATTAACCATTGAGTTGGTGTCGGATTTTGCCAAGTCCAAATTAAAGGTATTGCCGAAATTATAAGGCCGAAAATAGCAAAATAAGCAACTATTCGCAAGGCCGGTTCGGTAGCTGAAAGCTTCCTGACGGTAACAAACGCGATCGCAGCCATTAAACTACTAGCCAAAGCCACTAAACTAGCCCAATTCATTTCCCCATCTGGCTGTAAAATTAAGAATACCCCACTAAATCCGATCGCAGAAGCTAAAATAACCCGACGCGAAAGATTTTCTTGCAACAAAAGAAGGGCAAAAAAAGGAATAATTAAAGGAATAGTCGATTTTATTAACATCGAATCGGCCAGAGGAATATGGGCTAAACCGTAGAAAAAACAATACATTGCGCCAATTCCAAAGCCCGATCGCATTAAATGAAGGTGCAGCCGATCGGTTTGTAAAATATTCGTTCCAGCCTTAAACAATAAAGGACTTAAAATAATTAAACCAAAGAAATTGCGAAAAAAGACGATCGATTCGTTAGACAAAGAAACCGATATCGATTTAATGATAGCCGCTCCGATCGCAAAACTCAATTCCGAAGCAACAATAAACAACGCCCCACGTAAGATACTGCGATCGTTAATCATCTTGGAAAATT
>CAYWIH010000167.1:0-9014 GCA_964458305.1 uncultured bacterium
GATTAGACGCTTGAGGTTGACGGGATTGTTAAAACGAGGCATTGCTTGTGTAAATATATCCTTTAGTAAGCCTTCTTGCTTTTGTAAATCCCGTAATAACATTAAATAGCGATCGGTTAAATCAGTGCCGGAATAACTCTTTAAAGTTTCCCAGTCGCAATCAGAAGGTATATCGATACCCTTCTCATCTGCCATCTTCAGGAATAACAAATAGGTTAATTGCTCGATATAATCACCATAATCTATCCCATCATGGCGCAAAGTATTGCAGAAGCCCCAAAGCTTGTTTACTACATCCATTCAAATTATCTCCTCACGCAGCGATCGCGCCATTCAAATCGTCAATCAAAGTCTCTAATTGCCCGTCAAACACCTTCTTAGCCTTGCCTTTACCGCCATAACGTTCAAAAATAGGAGCATATTCAAAGTCTTCTATATCGATGCTTAAATTCTGAATGAGATGCTCTCTAATATACCCCAACCACTTTAATTGCTCTTCAGTAAAATCTCGATCTTTGCTTATAGAAGCGATCGCAAGATCTACCCTTTCGGATGCCGTATAAACTAACTCCGAAGGGCTGTAAGCTTGTTTAATTAAAGAAATCAGATCCGCTAAAGCCTTATTGTGAATTAATTGATATGCTTTCTGTAAATCTGTTTCTGTAAAACGATTCTCGATTAATTTTTGCCGTAATTGTTCTAAAGCTTCTGCATTCCAACTTTGGGGGCGTTGCCTTAGTATTTGTAAAGCCTCGATGCGATCTGTATTATCTTGAATAAACTGATAAAACCCATCTAGATAATCTTCTGGTTTTTGCCCCTGAATTACTACCCTAGAAGTAACAATATCCTCTACCCCTTCTGCTACCCAAAATTTTGTTTTCGCACGAGGATAGTTTTCTAACAATTCTTGAAAACCTTTATCTTGAATCAGACTTAAAGTATTCCCCAGATCTTTTTCCAATCTCTCTGGTAAACTACGAGCAAACGCACTAACATTACCATCAGGAATATATTGAGCAAACTGCTGCCTTGCTGCTTCGCTCATACTGCGATGAATTCGATGCAATCTTTTAGCTAGAGCTTTAGTGTAATAATCTCTTTCAATATTGTCTGTAATATTATCAATTACTCGCTTGACTGGAATTGTTTGTTTTGAAGGTGGTTCAATTTTAAAATCCGTACTGTCAGCAAAATACTCGACCAAAGAGCCGCCAAAGCAATCAAAAATCTTAAAATGAGTCTTATTGATATCGTCACACCTGCGAGTACCCCTACCTAACATCTGCACCCAAAGAATACGAGATTTAACAAAACGCAGGAAGACAACAAACTCGATCGCAGGAACATCAACCCCTGTAGTTAACATATCGACTGTAACAACTATCCCAGGTTGAGGACGGTTTCTAAACTCCCGAATCTTCTGTAAAGGGCGATCGACTTTCCCGGTTATCTTTTGTACGAAGTCATCTCCTCTAGCAAAGACTTCCTTACAGATAGTAACTAATCGATCGGCATGAGAAATATGATTTAAATCGTTAGTAGCAAAAATAAGTATTTTAGGAAAACGTCCTGTTTCTTCCTCATGCTGTCGGGCATATTTAGCTATTTCTTGAATAATTTTACGATTACTATCGGGTACGGTAATTTTTCTTTCAATATCGGTAGTAGAAAACTCTCTTTGGTCTTCTAACTGTTCGTAATATCTCGCACCAGTTTCGCGATCGATTGTTGTTACTAACTCTCCTTCTCTTAAGAAAGTTCCGTTTGCTCTTACATCAGAATCTATATCGATCTGTTCGTAATCAACTAAATAACCATCAGCGATCGCTTGTTCTGTAGTGTAGCGATAGACTATTTCTTTAAACAAAGAAACTGTGTGAATAGCTGGAGTAGCAGTTAAACCGATTTTAATCGCATCAAAATAATCGATAACTTTGCGCCAAGAACCAGTTTCGCTAGAAGTATAGCCTCGATGACATTCATCGGCAATAATAAAATCAAAAGCATTAATTGGTATATCTAACTTTTCTGCATCAGTTTCTTCTTCTCTATCCCCACTATCTGAAATTTCCATTTCATTATTACCAAAAAGATTGAGCTTCATCCTTTGAATTGTAGAAACATAGATAAAGGTGTGATTTTCATGAGGATCGGTTAAATAATTATTCGGTAAAACCTGAGAATTAAACTTTTCTTCTTCGCCAAAATCTTCTTTTTTAAAAGCTTGACTGTAGACTTCATACTCCTGATTCAACTTATTGCCTCTAGGAGTATCAAACGAAGCAAAAGCCCTCACTGCTTGAGCAGCTAAAGCCCTTCTATCTACTAAAAATAGGATTCTCTTAGCTGTTTTAGAAGCTAACAACCGATATATTAGAGAAACAATAGTAAAGGTTTTTCCCGTTCCCGTTGCCATTGTTAAAAGTAACTGACGCTTACCCTGGTTAATAGATGCTTCTATAGCTGCGATCGCATCTCTTTGATAAGGTCTTAATCTGGTATTTTCTTCTATAGGATGAGTCTTTAACCAGTTATAACTATCTCGATAGTCTCTTTTAAAAAACTCTGCTAAAGCAGAAGGTGTATGAAAAGTAGTAATTTGACGGGTTAAATTAGATTGCTCCCTAATATCGAGAAAATATACTAACTCTCCATTACTAGAAAAGAGAAACGGGACTCGATATCCTCGCCAGTTCCCAACTCCATCAAAAACCCCTTTAGAATAGCGTTTAGCTTGCTCCAAAGCAGCCTGAGACCCCACAGCCAGTCTTTTTGCTTCAATGACTCCCAAAAATAAACCATTAACAAATAAAGCATAATCGGCTATACCTGTAGCAACGGGATACTCTTCAACTGCATGATTACTCAAATGGCTTGTTTCTAAATTATCTCTATAGCTAGCAATAATCCAACCATTAGAGCTTAAAGCTTTATTAATACGTTCCCTTCTCGTGAGAGCTTCAGATTCTGACACGATCGTCTGATTATCCTGTTTAAAACGCTTCAATCTGGTTAAATTATGCCTCAATTCCTCATGAATTCGATCTAACCAAAGAGGAATTACAGGTTTTCCCATTCTCAGAAGATCGTGAACCGTTTCTACATCAAATTCTTTCAATATTAAACTGTTGTCTCCTGTGTTGCGAGAGAGCAGATAACGTTTAGTCACGAATGGTCGATCGAACTCTGGTTCTTTTTGTCTGAGTTCTTCTAAGCCAGCACAAGCCTCTGTATATTCCAAACCAGCAGATAATAAATATCCCATCACAGCTAAAGATACTAAATCCTCTCTGGTGTAAAACACACTGCGTCCTTTACCCGTAGCATCTACCGTCGGAACGACAACCTTTTTCTCTCGCCAATACTGCAACTGACGAAGACTGCATCTTGTAGCTTTTGCCGCTTCTTTGCTGGTAAAGAACATTGATTCGATCGCAGTCTTGTAGGGACATTTCTAGCATATTGTATATCGTTTTTATCTCGTGAAGAAACATTAAATTCGGTCAGAGCATAAAAACATAATGTTATTATAAATTTTATGAGTATAATCACTGTTCAATGTCGTCTTATTGCTCCAGAAACCACCCGTCAAACTCTTTGGAACTTGATGGCACAGAAAAACACGCCCTTAGTCAACGAACTCTTGACAAGAGTGGCGGAGCATTCCGACTTTGATACTTGGCAACAACAAGGAAGATTAAAAGCAGGTATTGTTAAACAACTTTGTCAACCTCTCAAAAAAGATCCTCGTTTTGTCGGACAACCAGGGCGATTTTATACATCTGCGGGAGCGCAAGCGCTGCTGCAAGCAGTTCGCATTGGTCGAATATATTTATAAATCTTGGCTAACACTTCGTAGACAATTACACTACCAACTAAAAGGACAACAACGCTGGCTAGCTATGCTTAAAAGCGATGAAGAATTAATAGAAGAAAGCCAAGTTAGTTTAGAGACAATTCGGGACAAAGCTAAAGAAATTCTCGAGGCGATCGAAGTTAGTGAAGATAGTACGTTATCAAAAACTCTTTTTAAAAAATTTGAACTCGAAGAAAATATTCTCGATCGCAGCGCAATTATTTACTTATTAAAAAACGGCTGTAAATTGAGGAAAAAACCAGAAGACTCTAAAAAATTCGCTAAACGCCGCCGTAAAACTGAAATAAAAGTAGACCGACTAATAGAAAAACTAGATGGTAAATACCCAAGAGGAAGAGATTTAACCGAACAGAAATGGTTAGATACTTTAATTACTGCTGCTAGCTGCGTTCCTAAAGATGAAGCCCAAGCTCAGTCTTGGCAAAACAAACTTTTAACAAAATCAAGATCGATTCCTTTTCCTGTTGCTTACGAAACTAATGAAGACATGACTTGGCAAAAAAACGAGAAAGGTCGTCTCTGCGTTCGTTTTAGCGGACTTAGCGAACAGATTTTTCAAATATATTGCGACCAACGGCAGTTAATTTTATTTGAAAACTTTTATCAAGACCAAGAAGTTAAAAAAACTAGTAAAAATGGTCATTCAAGCGCATTATTTGTTTTGCGTTCGGCAAGAATTGGCTGGCAAGAAGGTGAAGGAAAAGGCGAACCTTGGAATAAGAATTATCTTACTTTTCACTGTTCCTTAGATACTCGCTTGTTAACTGCTAAAGGTACGGAACAAGTACGCGATGAAAAAGCTACTGAGATTGCTAAAATTCTGACTAACATGGAGAAAAAAGGCGATCTCAATGCCAAGCAGCAAGCATTTGTTAAACGCAAAAAAACTTCTCTTGCTCGAATCAAAAACCCTTTTCCTCGTCCCGATCGCCCCCTTTATCAGGGTCAGGCTCAGATTTTAGTTGGTATAGCTATGGGATTAGAAAAACCAGCTACAGCAGCAATAGTTGATGCGATCGCCGGAAAAGTAATTACCTATCGCAGCACGAAACAATTACGAGGATCTCGATACAAACTTCTTAACCGCCAAAGAAGATAAAAAAGCTTATTATCTCACAAACGCCATATTAATCAAAAACGTCAAGCTCACAATTGTTTGGGAGAATCAGAATTAGGACAATGTATAGATCGTCTGCTGGCTAAAGCAATTATTCAATTAGCTATAACTTACAAAGCCGCAAGTATCGTTCTGCCAAAATTAGGTGATATGCGCGAGAAAGTATCTTAATTTATTATGGTTATTTGGAAGGCATTAATTTGTCACAATGACATTAATGTGTCACCGATGACAAATAATTTGGCACTGTACAAAAAAATAAGCCCGTGACGAGGATTGAACTCGTGACCTCACCCTTACCAAGGGTGTGCTCTACCACTGAGCCACACGGGCAAATATCATTAATTCTTAGTTATCAAAAATGGTGGGCCGAGCTGGATTCGAACCAGCGTAAGCAAAGCTGACGGATTTACAGTCCGTTCCCATTAACCACTCGGGCATCGACCCATTTATGTCACAGATATATATATTAGCAGAGATATTAGTGAGTGACAAGCAGTTTTTGAAAAATTGTTTTTCGAGCGAATAATTTTAGGATAAGTATGGCGCGAATACCCCTACCAGACTAAAGACAGGAGATTTTTTGCGCCCGAGCGAGCAAATTTTGCAATAATATTAGCTGACGACGTAGGCAGATTTTAAAGCCCAAATAACTAATGCTGTAATGCTACCTAAAACTAAAAATGCAGAAATAGCGACGATAATTGGTTTATCTGCGCCATCAAATTTCATAATGCCGCGATTTAAATCTGTCATGGTCTTAAAAATTGATAGTTTCCAAATAAAGAAATAGCACGAGAAATATAATGTCCCCTAAGAACATAATATTAAAATTATGTTCGAAAACAAGAGTAGATCTACACATTATATTTTGTTCGATTTGGCAAGCTAAATGAAATACTTACTAGTACATAAGTACATTCAAAAGTTGGAACTCGTTAGCAAAAGGATGAGTTAACATTACAATAATGTAGTCTAAAAGATAGAGCAAGATCGCACTTGAACGAATCAATACTTACGGAATTAATTTTGACTCACCCGCGCCAATCTCTCGGTAAAATTCAATTAGATTGGATGCCTCAACCAGGCAACTATCTCGACTTCAAAGGACAAACTTACGCAGTTTTAGAGCGTCACCATCACTATCGATACAAAATTGGCGGCTACTATTTAGATAAGATGTCGGTTTACGTCCAATCAGCCCAGAAACCGGCTGAGAAAAGCTTAATTGAAGGTCGTTGGGTACTCGGAGATAGTAACTGTCGTTTCAACGCTCGTTCAGAAATATTGCGTTGTGCTGTCAATCCAGAAGGGCCTTGTCAAGGTTGTCAGTTTTTTGAAGCGATCGAATTAAAAAATTAACTATTTTCTATCTTTTCTCCGACTGACAAACGCATTCCGTTAACAAAATCCCAGCCAGATTGAGGTTTTTTGCCTGCTGGTTGTACTTGGAGTATTAGTAAAAGTCCCGTACCAGTTTGCAGTACCGGGCCGATATTTTTAATTGTAGCGACTATTTCTCCTGGTTTTGCGGTTGCAGAAGATAAGTTTTGTAAATTCCGCTCGATTTGTTGTTGTAATTCTGGCGATAATTGCGATCGAAATTCTGATTCTATTGGTGCGGTAGCGAGAATTTTCAGGGTTTTATCGCGAAAATTTGCCGAACAATTGGGATAAAAACCTCTAACGCGATCGTGAATAGTTTTAGCAGCAAGCGACCAATCTAATTTATAATCTTCTTTTTTAATTAAAGGGGCGTAAGTAGCAGCAGCAGAATCTTGAGGAATTGGTTTAATTTCTTTATCCTGTAATTTTAGCAGAGTTTCGACCAATAAATTTGCACCGATATTAGCTAATTTTTCGCCGACGCGATCGGCATTATCTAATAAACCGACAGAAATAGATTCTTTTAGTAACATATCTCCGGTATCCATCCCCACATCCATCAACATGGTGGTTATTCCGGTGGTGCGATCGCCGTTAACAATACTCCACTGAATCGGTGCAGCACCTCTATATTCTGGTAAAATCGAACCGTGAACGTTAATGCAGCCTAATTTAGGTATGTTTAGTATTTCTGCCGATAAAATTTGTCCGTAAGCTACTACAGCGAAAAAATCGGCATCCGCTTGTTTTAATAATTCTATGGTTTCGGCGGATTTTTTGATTCTTTTTGGTTGCCAAACGGGGATATTAGCATCGATCGCGACTTGTTTGACTGGGGAGGGGGTGGTTTTTTTACCTCTACCTCTAACTTTATCTGGTTGAGTGACGACTGCAATAACTTCGCATTCTGGATGCTTCAGTAAAGATTGTAAACTAGGTACGGCAAATTCTGGCGTGCCAAAAAATACGATTTTCATAGGCATTATTTTAGTTTAGATTTACAACTATATTATTACGATCGAGCTGATTTAAGTTAACAATGAAATCTAGAATAATTTTGAATTTTATCCCAGGCTTTAAGAAAAGTATATGGAAATATAAGAACAAATAATTGATATCGACGGTTCATGTCGGGATATTAATTTTCCCAAAGTCGACCGAGCGATGCTATTGCTTTAATAAATTGGATCGACTAGTTTTCTACTAGTGAAAAATTCTTTAAATTCAAAAGACGCTCGAAGATAATTATCGAGCTAAATCTCGTAAAAAATAAAAGCGATCGAGTTCATTTTTATCTTTTTTTCTGCCTAAATATCCGGCTAACGGTGAAGATAATTCGATTAAAATATCTTTCATTTCTTCTTGGCTTAAAGATTTAGGTGGATGGGAATTAACAAAAGCTCCATATAAAACGCCTAGCATAACATCATCAGATTGAGTATTTTCTAGATAATTTTTAACAACTCTAACTATATGCGATCGCAGTTCAATTTCTTGGCTAATTTCTGTTAAATACTGTTCTATTTTTTCGTCGGCAATACCGTAAGCATTTTCCAAGCATTCTTTAAGTTTAAAAAGGTCGATCGAGTTGGGATATTTTGCTTGCATTTCTACTAATTTTTGCAGACTTTCGGGACGAAGTACGTTCATATGATTTTCTCTAGCAGTTCTTAATGCGTAAGTGGTTAATTTTCCAGCAGCTAAAACAATTTTAAGACAGCAATCGTATTTATTTTTACCCAGATGATTCATTCCCAATTTTAAAAGTTGCGCGGGAGTACCATCGGCGACTGTTTCTGTTTTTGTTGCTTTACATTCTCCTACTACTGGATAAGGAGTTTCGCAATAAAAATCGATCCCTCCAGCACCTCCAGTAGCATCGGGATCTAAACTAGCTTTAGGATCTTTATTAGAGTTGCCAAAACCTAATTTAATTAAACCTTTTCTTACTAACTTTTCAAACTCATTTCCGTCGCTAGAATTACCAACTTTAGCTATTCTTTCTATCCAGATTAGATCCGGATCTAGATTTTGCCAAGAGTGGTTATTATTCCAACCAAGAAATATTTTAATATCGCGATCGAGTTGTTTGGCTGCCAAGTTTTTATTAGTAAAATAAGTAAGATCGCCGATTAATTTTTCTAATTCTGGATGCTTTGGTGGGGTGCGTTTTTCTAACTGTTTAGCCCTTTCAAAGAAAGCGCGATCGCTCAATATTGGGTTTATTTCGGTAACTGCGATCGGTTTTGGTAAAGATATAAAGCGAGACTTATTAGAAGCGGGAATATGGAGTATTTCGGGTAGAGGATAAACTCGGAGGTAGGTTAAAAATATATGTCCTCGTTGGGAGATATTTTTGTTCCAAGCATTTTCAGTCCATACTGTAAGCTGAGATAGTATTTTGAAATTATTTTTATCTTCAAGGTTAATAATTTCGCATTTATAACATTTAGCCCATGCTTTAATAACAGCAGTATCAGTATTTAAATCTTTAATAGATTTTTCTGCTGTAGAAATAAAATCGGAGCGATAATATTCTTTAATTGGTAAAGCATTATTAGAAACATCGCCAGGATAAAGAGCAAATGTTTTTTCTGGGTTGATAAAAATGCGAGATATAGCAACAAGCGA
>CAYWIH010000168.1:0-9002 GCA_964458305.1 uncultured bacterium
AGTCCTAAATAATCTAAAAGCGATCGCCTCATAATATCTACAGGGACATTTTCTAGTTGCAACCAAATTTTTAAAGCTGCTGCTCCTTGTCTTACTAACATTTCTAAACCGTCGATCGCGATCGATCCTTTTGCTCGAGCAATTTTTAAAAATTCAGTCGGTCTGGGATTGTAAATTAGATCGTAGAAGATCGTATTAACTGGAAATTTAGCGATAATTTCTGAGGGTACTGGGGAAAAATGGCTGTGAGGATACATTCCGATCGGCGTGCAATTGATGCAAATTTCTCCAAGGGGTGCATACCCATCTAATTCTGCCATCTCTTCTATTGTTATAGCCTCTTTGACCTCGCTATCTTGCCAATTATCTTTAAAACTTCGTAACTTATTAATATCCCGCCCAAAAACGCAAATTTTCCTACAGCCCAATCGATACAAACCCACCACCACAGCTCGAGCCGCACCGCCGTTGCCAAGAACGATCGCCTTAATTTTACGCCAATCGCGCTCAATATTTTTTAAAGGAGCTAAAAAACCTTCTACATCGGTATTCGTGCCGTACCAACTAGATCCGTCGCGCCAAACAGTATTGACAGCACCGACCAAACGTGCATCTTCAGAAAGCCGATCGAGCAGGGGGATAATATTTTGTTTGTGGGGAATAGTAACATTAAAACCGACCAGATCGATCGCTCTAAACCCAGCGATCGCAGTTTTTAAATCTTCTGGTTCGATCTTGAAAGGGAGATAGACGTAATTTAGATTGAGGTGAGCGATCGCAGCGTTGTGCATCACTGGGGAAAAAGAATGCTCGATCGGATCGCCAATAACTCCGAGTAATTTAGTTTTACCAGTAATAATCTGCACGATTATAGTAAAAAACAAATAAATCTTGCTGTTATTTTAGTACTTTAAACCCAGCTCGATCGCTTTGATTACCAGAAAAAAACCTCAACGAGGGTAAATCGTTGAGGTAGATCGAAATCGAAGTTAAACTAAACTAGTGCTTCCTCTTCTTAGAGATTGGCTTTTTTTTATGAGCTTTAGGAAAGCCAAGATTTTTAATTACTTGATGTTTCCTTTCTGCTTCTAGTTCTTTAAGTTCGGTATAATCGACCCAGTGGATGCAATTAACCGGACAAGTGTCGATCGCTTCTTGGATTATTTCTTCAGTATCGCCATCTTGATTGAAGACCCGCGATCGACCATAATGTTCTTCGATATAAAAAGTGTTGGGAGCAACGTGAGCGCAGTGCAAACAGCCAATACAAGTAATTTCATCGACGTAAACGCCTTTTTGCCTGAATTGGCCGCCTAATTCTGGCTCTAAACCCGAACGCGAGGGAGCATCCCGGAATATACCCCCTAACTCTGGCTCTTGACCAGAACGATTAGAATCTAGGGGTAAATCTGACATTACGCGCTCCAGCGTTGGACTACTAAACGAATCGAACCATCTTGATTATTTTCTTGTTCTGCAACTTGGAAACCCTGCTTAGCACTTTCATTAATTACTGTGTGATAAGCATAACGCTGGGTTATTTGTCTGATGAAACCATCTACAGACAAATTTTGTTGCCAATATTGTAAGTCTGCAACTAACTCGTATTCAGAACCGTTCCAACTGAAGCCGATATCGTAATTGTTATCTTGTTCGATGACAACTTGAGCTTGACGTGTTTGACCTTGATAGCCTCTAACGGCTCTCGGGCCTTGTTTCCAGTCGATCGACATATCGTTTAAAGCCGCTTCTAAGGACTGGAGGTTACGAATTTGAGTTTTGATGTTGGTAAAATGTGACATATTTTCTATAACCCAATTTGAACTAAATAGTTAGAAAGTAAAAAATTACACCCTCAAAAATTACCAATTGCCGAAGGTATTATTAGTCGTTTTCGCCGATTGGTTGATTTCTTGTTGGGCGTAATATTCTGAGGTTTTCTCCGCAGAGAGTGTCAGCCCTAGCTGAGCTTCGATCGCCGCCGTCACCTCTTGACAAGATGAGCCGACAATGCCTGTGACTTTTTCTAGTACCCGACCGTCGGGATAAATCACAAATTCGAGTGTTTCTAAACTCATGGCTATGTCCTGAATTTGCTTCTCTAAACGATAAATTTTTTTTATTTAAAGAAGCTTTATTTAAACTCGTGATGCTCGCCTATAGTTATCGCGAACAAACTTAGGAGTACGATTCAAATCTTAGCAAAATTTAATATATAATGCTTGGTTTACTCTTATATTTTGTTAGTTTCGCTTAAGTTTTTCTGGGAGTCAAGTTAAAATTTTTGATAAAAAATAACAATTAACAAAAATATAGGCTCGTCGGGGCGATCGAGAACCGATACTGGAAACTAACATTTACAACGAAGGAAGCAAGTGACGATAAGAGTAGGTGTCTTAGGTTTCGGCGGTTTGGGACAAGCAGCAGCTAAAGTCTTAGCAGCAAAGCAAGAAATGGTTTTAGTGGCGGTGGCCGATCGAGCGGGTTATGTTTGTAGCGAAGGGGGTTTGGAGGTAGATAAGATAATTTCTGTTTATCGCGATCGCGGATCGGTAGGTCATTTAGGTTGTCTGAGCCAGGAGAGTATTAAAAATTTAATTAATAATTCAGCAGTAGATGGATATTTTTTGGCTTTGCCTAATTTACCCAATAGTTTCATGGCAGATGTAACCAAATTATTTATTCAATCTGGTTGGTCTGGGGTGCTGGTTGATGCCCTCAAACGCACCAGCGCGATGGCACAAATTTTGGCACTATCGAAACAGTTACAAACTGCTGGAATTACTTATTTAACTGGTTGCGGGGCAACTCCTGGGTTGCTGACGGCCGCAGCAGCGATCGCCGCTCAAAGTTATGCTGAAATCCACAGCGTGAAAATTACTTTTGGGGTGGGAATAGCTAACTGGGAAGCATATCGCGCCACCATTAGAGAAGATATCGGCCATTTACCCGGATATGATGTTGAAACAGCTCGAGCTATGAGCGATGCTGAAGTAGAGATGCTCTTAGATAAAACTGATGGTATTCTCGAATTAGAGAATATGGAACACGCCGACGATCTGATGTTAGAGTTAGCTGGAATTTGCAGCCGCGATCGCGTTAGTGTCGGCGGTATAGTCGATACTCGCAATCCTAAAAAACCTCTCAGTACTAACGTTAAAGTCACCGGACGCACTTTTGAAGGGAAAATTTCTACCCATACTTTTACTTTAGGAGATGAAACTAGTATGGCTGCTAATGTCTGCGGGCCTGCTTTTGGCTATCTCAAAGCAGCAGTAGCTTTACATCGTCGCGGTATTAATGGTTTATTTACTGCGGCCGAAGTAATGCCTAGTTTCGTGAGTTAAATTTTACTTCAATTGTTCCCTCGATTTTTCGAGGGTCTATTGTTTCTCATAATTCAATGTTTTTCTTCGATTTAGGGTAAGTTTTTCTACAATAAACCTGAACACTAACAAATGGATAACGATCGTGACCGAAGCTAAGTCTGATTATTCCCAGGAATCTCTTTCAATTATTAAACTTCCCCAAGAAAACGGCTATCAAGATAACCTCAATACATCAGGTTTTTCTAATGAAGCTCCTTTATTTGAAACTCCCCAACAAAAAAAGATCCGTGAAGAAAAACTTCAAGAAGAAAAGTTCAAAAAAGAATGTATGGAAGAGGTACATTTATTGTTAGAAAATTTATCTCGAAGGGAAGAAGCTGCTATTAAAATGATCGCAGAGCGTCTTTATGATGTGGCTAAAATTAATTTTGTTGATAAAAAGGTTCGCTCTCGAGTTCCTAATAAAATTTTAAAAAAACTTTTAAGTTTACCTAAACCGATCGCGATTAGATTTGCTTTTATTTGGTTTGCTAACAATTGTCCTCGCTTGATCGTCGAATGGCTCGAAGGTAAATTAAAATTTAAAAAAGATTAATTTTTAAATTAAATAATTGTCTCGATCGAGCAGTAAGATAGTTTTTTAGATTTTATGTAGTATATAAGTAATCAAAAACAATTACAACCCGACAAATAGCTTTGAAAAAACAAGATCGATCGAAAATATACCATGAAAGTGACATTAAATCATATTTGGCCCGAGACGATAACAGAAGCCAAAGAAATACAAGAAAAATTAAGATCTCAAGTAATTAGAGAAGATCGAATCGATCGAGTAAAGTATGTAGCCGGAGTAGATGTAGGATTTCGAGAAAATTACACGATCGCAGTAGGAGCGATCGCAGTATTAGATTTTACCAACTTAAAAACAGTCGAAAAAGCAACCGCTTCGAGGCCGACAACATTTCCATACATTCCTGGATACTTATCTTTTCGCGAAGTGCCAGTAATTTTAGATGCTTTAGAAAAATTAACCGTTACTCCCGATCTAATTTTGTGCGACGGCCAAGGAATCGCCCATCCCAAAAGAATCGGTTTAGCAAGTCATTTAGGGGTGTTAATAGATTTGCCGACGATCGGCGCGGCTAAATCCCTATTTATCGGCCGACACCAGCAATTAGGAGAAAATAAAGGCAGTTGGCAGCCTTTAGTAGATCGAGAAGAAATCGTTGGTGCGGTAGTGCGATCGCGCAGTGGAGTTAAGCCGATCTACGTTTCGATCGGACATCGCATTAGTCTTGCAAGCGCGATCGAATATACTCTGGCTTGTACGAGTAAATATCGTTTGCCAGAAACGACTAGGATCGCCGATCGGCTTTCTCGCGAAGCATAATCTTGAGAAATGAATGTCTTATTAGAAAAATATTATTTTTTTTTAACAAAGATCCCATTGTAGTAATAATCGGCCAAAATTAACCTAAAATAACCCTAAATCTAGGCTTATAGTGACTTTTGGAAAAATCTTAATAAGTATAAAATCGAAATCGATGTTATAGAAGGTATCAATACCTGGTAAATTTACCGAATATTGGCAAATAAAAAAAAATCGATTTTATGAAAGTTCTGGTTATTGGTGGCGATGGTTATTGTGGATGGGCAACAGCCCTGCATCTTTCCAACAGAGGATATGAAGTAGCCATCCTCGACAATTTGATTAGGCGGCATTGGGATGCAAAATTGGGAGTAGACACTCTCACACCCATTGCCCCAATTCAGAAAAGAATCGACTACTGGAAAGGTAAATCCGGTAAATCGATCGAGCTTTTTGTTGGCGATATAACAAATTACGACTTCTTAATTAAAACTCTGCGTCAATTCGAACCCGAAGCGATCGTCCATTTTGGCGAACAGCGATCGGCACCTTATTCGATGATCGATCGCGAACACGCAGTCATGACTCAGGTCAATAACGTAGTGGGAACTCTAAATATCCTCTACGCGATGAAAGAAGATTTCCCAGATTGCCATTTAGTTAAACTAGGCACGATGGGCGAATACGGAACGCCTAATATCGATATTGAAGAAGGTTACATCACCATCGAACACAACGGCCGTAAAGATACTTTACCCTATCCCAAACAGCCCGGTAGCTTCTATCACCTCAGTAAAGTTCACGACAGTCATAACATTCACTTTGCTTGTAAAATATGGGGCATTCGCGCTACTGACTTGAATCAGGGTATCGTTTACGGCGTACTGACCGAAGAAACCGGCATGGACGAGGTTTTAATTAACCGTCTCGACTACGATGGCGTTTTTGGTACTGCTTTAAATCGTTTCTGCATTCAAGCGGCGATCGGACATCCTCTCACTGTTTACGGAAAAGGCGGTCAAACTAGAGGCTTGTTAGATATTCGCGATACGGTACGCTGTCTCGAATTGGCGATCGCTAACCCAGCAGATCGAGGAGAATTCCGCGTTTTCAACCAGTTTACTGAATTATTCAGCATCCAAGATTTGGCAATGAAGATCAAACAAGCTGGTAACAGTATGGGTTTAAATGTAGAAATCGACCACATTGAAAATCCCAGGGTTGAGTTAGAATCTCACTATTTCAACGCGAAAAATACTAAATTACTCGATCTTGGTTTGCAACCTCACTATCTGTCTGATTCTTTATTGGATTCTCTGTTAAACTTCGCTACTAAATACAAAGATCGCGTCGACAAACAGCAGATCCTCCCTAAAGTATCTTGGCGCAGATCTTAAAATTACCTACTTGGTGTGAAATTAATTACCGAACTATATTCAACCCAAGTAACTCGATGGCCAAAAACTGGCCGTCACATTTTGGCTCAGTATGACGACAGTAAGATTGTCGTCTACCAAGCCTATCGCCCCGAAATCGGTCGTTTTGCCGCAATGAATGGTTATTTTGGTGGCGAGTTTAAACTTACTAGAATGAGCTGGATAAAGCCTAATTTCCTTTGGATGATGTATCGATCGCTCTGGGGAAGTAAAGTAAACCAAGAAGTAATTTTGGCCGTCAGTATCAAAAAGGATGCTTTTGAGGAGATTTTAGCCGAAGCCGTTCATTCTAAATACGTTTCTGAAATATATTCGACCAAAAAAGATTGGCAAAAAGCTGTTAAAAATTCTCAAGTTCGCTTGCAATGGGATCTCGATCGGACTCCTGGAGGCGGCCCGAAACAAAGAAGAGCGATACAATTGGGTTTGCGATCTGAGTTTTTGAGAAAATACGCTCGAGATTGGATTTTAGATATAGAAGATATTTCAGATTTTGTTAGAGAACAATATCAACTCGTTAAAGCCGGATCGAGCGAACAATTAATTACACCGAAAGAGCAAGTTTATTCGATCGCAGATCTAAATGTTGCTAAAAAATTAGCATTGTCGATCGAGTAGTGAGGCGAAACAATTTACCGATTAACAAATAAACAATCTTGCAATAGTTGAATAGTCTTTAACTCGTTGGGCAAGCAGGAAGAAGGAAGAAGTTTCAAGTATCGACCCAGCTGAATTTAAAATATATCGATCGAGAGATTGCAATTATTTAAAAATTCGCTATTTTGTTCTCAGTCAGAAAAAACTATCGTTAATTTAAAAAAGAGTTGTAAATGGTTCCATTAAAGGATGAAAATCCAATTAAAATTACACCCTACGTCACTTACATTTTAATTACTGTTAATATTTTAATTTTTCTTTTTGAACTAACATTATCACCGCCCCAACTACAAGCATTTTTCGAGTTATTTGCGATCGTACCTAGGGAATTATCAGCTAGTTTCCAGGGCATTACTATTAACCAACCAATACCTGAATTTTTGACTCTATTCAGTTCCCAATTTCTCCACGCAGGCTTCGCTCATATTGCTTTTAATATGCTCTTTTTGTGGATTTTTGGCAATAATATCGAAGAAGAATTAGGAAGAGTTAAATATCTTATCTTTTACTTGACTTGCGGCTTATTAGCTGGTTTAACTCAATGGTATTTCGCTAGCGGATCGCCAATTCCCTCATTAGGTGCAAGTGGCGCGATCGCTGGTATTATGGGGGCTTATATTCTTAAATTTCCCCAAGCTAAAATCGTCACTGTCTTTCCGATCGGCTTCTTTTTCCCAACTTTCCGCATTCCCGCTTTATTTTTCCTCGGTTTCTGGTTTCTAGAGCAAGCATTAAACGGTATTATGACTCTTAACGTACCCACCAATGTCGGGATGGAAAATGGCGGAATTGCTTACTGGGCCCACGCTGGAGGCTTTATTTTTGGCGTGTTTTTAGGGCCTTTATTGGGTTTGTTTTCCGATCGTGAATCTTCAGAGTTTTAAAGCAAATGTAAGCAGATCGTGGCGTTCTATATTTGATATCGATTTTCGTGCCGCGATCGCAGCAAATAAGCTTTAATTAGATCGCTTTATTGAATTAGATTTAAGTTTACTTCAATATTCTCCAACAAGGCGATCGCTCGATGCATAATTCTGTATTTTTGTCAAATTTATATTTTGCTTGCTCCGTCCTTTAAGGCGAGGAAACCTCGAGCTACGCTCCATTCGCCACCGTTTCACTCTGCGAACGGGGGTGCGCTTTTTCCTTTACTTTTCTTTACAAAGAAATCCTATTTCTACCCTTGTTTGACTTTTTTAGGAGAGTTTTTTTATAATTTTGGCAACGATAGATAAATACTTTCAGAGATTTTGCTTATTAATTTGAGGTGTTTTCGGGAAAATAAGCACTATAGAAGAGATAATCGAGATACAAATGCAATGGGGATACGATCGAGAAGAAGTTATGCGATCGATGGAGAACTCACGTCGGGAATACATCACAGACAAAACCGTATCGCCTTCTTTAGAGTGTTAGGAAGAATAAAAGGATAATAAACTTGTTTTTCTAAATGGTTTATCCTGCTAGTTAGTTAGATTCCTCCCAGATTATTTTATCTGTATCGGGTAATTTACATTTTGCTTCAGTAGGGTTAGATTGCTCTATGCAAATAGTTCTTTTAACACCTTTAAATCTTATCGCACAAGATAATTCACAAACATCGATCGGATTGTGACTCAAACCTATTCTTGCATATTTTGATAGCAAAGGAACTAATGGGGTTGCATCTTTGATTTGGTTATAGCGCAAGTCTAAAATACCTAATATATTCTTAGTTGCTTCTCCTAGAGAAGTGACATCTACTATTTGGTTGTAACTCAAATTTAAAAGATATATATCGGTTAAGTCTGTTAGTTTTGCTAAAGGAGTAACATCTACTATTTTATTTTTGCTTAAATCAATTCTATCTATGCTAGATAGTTTTTCTACCGTACTAATGTCGCTAATTTGATTCTCGTGTAAATCTAGCCATTCTAAATTAGTTAATTCTGATAAGGGAGTTATATCTGTAATTTTATTTCCATGCAAATATAGTTTTTCTAAATTAGTTAGTCCCGATATTGAATCGATTTTCTCGATTTTATTTTTACCTAAATGCAATCTACTTAATTTAATTAAGTTTTTTAGGAAAGTTATTTGTTTAATTTCGTTTTCATCTAAATTTAGTCCTTCTAAATCAGTCAAATTCATTAATGCTGACGGATCGCTTATCTGATTTTTATCTATTTCTAGCCATGCTAATTTAGTAAGGTTTGCCAACGGATTTATATC
>CAYWIH010000169.1:0-8700 GCA_964458305.1 uncultured bacterium
AAGTTAGCTACGCTGCTTCTTTACCAACTGAATCTTTCATCGCTCCGGCGATCGCTAATAAGTAATAAAAACCCTCTTGAAGCTTAAGAATATAAATTCTCTAACCTTCGAGGGATAAATTAAAAAAACTGTTGATAAAGCCCTTCCTTAACCCGGAAGGGTTTTATGATTATATATCCTTTTTTAAAACGATAAGCACCAAACTTAATATTTAGTTAAATTAAAAGCAATCTTTTCATACTTGGATCGTACAGCAGCATACATTTTTAACTAATTTTTTAAACTTAGAGAAATAGTGTAATGGCGAATATACAGATCGCGATCGATCGAGCTTTATACTCTTATTCGCCGAGGTAATAATTGAGTATTTAGATGAATGAAGAGTTAATTATTCAAACTCTCGAAAATGCTTGTCAAGAAGTCGATTTAAGCTTTCAAATTGTTCGGGAAGAGTCAATTTTACATATCTACATCGATCGAAAACCAAAAAGTCATTTAGATTACAATACTCTTCAAAAAAATATTTATTATACAATACTTGAATTAAAAATTCCTAATCTTGAAAGTATTTATCTTTATAGTCGAGAAACTGGACAATTAGATCCTGACTGGTGTTTAGAATTATCCACGATCGAAGATTCTTTTGAGTTAGAAAAATCGAAAATTGAAGAAAATAGAATAGATTTAGAAAAGAGGATCGCAAGTGCTGAAATTAAACAAAACAGTGAAATAGAGTTAGATTTATCTAAATTTTGTTTGATTCGCAATCGTTTGCTGTTAACTTCAGATATTGTTTCTCCCAGCCGAAAAATTTGCGAGCTAGTTACTTTTTTTGATAATTTATCCGTTTTAGAAAAAAACCAAATTTTGCCTTTATTAGAAGGCTATTTTAGATCGCAAGCAAAGCTAAATTACTCAGAATTTTCTGAAGAAATACAAAATTGGTTAACCAAAATAACTGAATTAAATGAAAACGAACATCGTAAAGCTAGTATTTGGTTGAGTCGTTATTGTTTCGATGCTACTAAAACTATGTCTAGAGTAGAAAAAGTTTTAGATTTTGAAGCAGAAAAAGTGGCAGCCAAACAAGAAGAAAAAAATAGTAAGTTTCAAACTAATAAGACCATTTCTAACTCTTACAGCGTAACAAATAGTAGATTAAAAACAAAAAATAATCAAACAAATAGAGAAGAGCCAGCTAATAAATCTGCCGATTTATCGATAAATCCAGTATTACCAATAGTATGGGGTGTGGGTACTTTAATACTTATTTTTTTCGGCATAACTGGTCGTAATTTTTATAAAAATCAAGTTAGAAATGCTAATAAAAATATCGCTCCTATTTGTCAAACCGATCGGAGTTCGGAAAAACAAGAACAATACTGTCAGTTAGCTTTAAATATAGCTGGAGAAAATACTTTCAAACAAGCCGTTGAAACATCTATTTCTCTCGAGCGAAATCTAGAAGAAAGCCAGGTTAAGATGAGTTATGAATGTATGTCATCCTATCCTGATTTTAATTTTCTTTCTTCAGATCTGATAACAATATTGTCAGGTGTTTATTTAATAGATCTCAAACCAGACGAATTATTTATAAAAGATTATAGAGTAGTTTGTATTTTTAAAAATACCGATCGAGGAATAGAATTAGTCGCATCCGATGTTATTCCTAATGATTGGCCCTCGGTTACTTATAGAGAAGACTATTTTACTACAGCCCAGAATAAATTGCCGACAATATATTTAATTTTAATTTTTTTAATTAAATTAAGTTCGGGAATTTTGTTTACAGTTATTGGAATGTTTCTTGGCAGATTGTTGCGTCGCTCTTTAAGATTTCGTTCGATGAAAGCACTATTTTTATCTGCTTTTGTTTTTAATATTTTAGAAATTATTTTCGCTATTTTGTTAAACCCTTTAACAATAGTATTAAGTTTTTTTCCATTTGGTAGTTACTTCTTTTTTGTTATAGTTGATTCCCTGGCTATATTCAGTACTGGTAAATTAATTACTGGTTTTGAAATAGATTGGAGTGGAGGAGCGGGACAAGTTTATAAAAGTATATATACAGTAATTATTACCAGAAGAGTATTGGGAGCGATCCTTTTCTTGATAACAGGTTTTTAATTAGTAGTGAAAAGGAACGGTTATTAAAGGTAAACAAGCTAAAATAATCCAACCCAAAAACCAATAATTAGAGCGAACCAGGGGTGCTGTCGTACAAAGTAGCGCGTCGATTCTTTCTGTCAAACGATCGCGAGGTAAAGTACAGCTAAGTCCTGCACTACAGTTACTTTCAGGAAATTTAAAAAGATTCGGTTTTACCGACAATAGTACTTCTTTAGCTATTTTTAAAAGGGATTCTGCTAATAATAAACTATCTACTTTTTCCGCAGCCCGAGCGTCGGCACGTATTTCTCTTAATAGTAATAATTCTTGCCATAATGCTTCTGTATTTGGCAACCAAAAACTAACAGAACGCAACCAACCCAACCAAAAAAAATAGAAAGTATCGCGATGATAATAATGGGCTTGTTCGTGGGCGATAACTGCTGCTAAATGCTCGGAGTCGAGAGTATTTAACATACCTCTACTAATCACTAATTGGGAATTCCAAAAACCTATTTGCGCGCTGTAGGGAAAATCTGTTTCGAGAATGCGGGCTTTTTTTCCTGCTACTAATTCTTGGGAATATTTACTGATTTCTTGGTGACTAAGATATCCTTGATATCCTAATTTACAAAGAATTCCGATCGCAATAACAATAAAAAGCAAACAAAAAATGTAGCTCGGCCAGCTCGAGTTCATGCCAAACATTTGGCCCTCAGCTCCCATTATAATTACGCTCAGAGCAGTCATTAACAGCAAAATAGGCGGGAAAAGGAATAAAAATAAGGATCGACCCCAACGATCGGGCCAAGTATCCTCAGCAGGTAAATCTAAACAGCGCAAACCCAAGGCTAAAATAAAAGCAACAGCGATCGTCAATAAGTGCATTATTGATTCTCCTGACGTTGACGACGTAATTTTTCTAAACGATTTGCGATCGCTTCTATTTGTTCTAAACTGGTTCGATCGAGACTGTCGGCGAAAGATGCGACAACGTCGGGGTTGCTAACGGCTAAAAAACGTTGTAATTGTTCGTAAGATTCGATCGCTTTTGCTTGTTCGAGAGAAATTTTCGGTTGCCAAACATAAGCCCTTTCTTTACGATTACAAGTCAGCCAACCTTTTTTTGTCAAGCGTTGTAGTACGGTAGTTACGGATGTATAGGCTAATTCTCGATCGGGATCTGTCAAAATTATTTCGTGTATATCTTTAACTGTAGCCGAACCCAGTTGCCAGACTATGTTTAAAATTTCTCTTTCTAGGGGGCCTAGAGATAGTTGTTTGGGGCGATAATCAGGTAAAGGAGGCATAGATACTCGGTAACAAAATGCTTATATTAGAATAATTACGTCTATTTTTTTAAAAGTCGTCTTCTTTACTCCTAATTTTTATATTCTTTAGTTATATCCGCGCGATCGCTTTCAAGTTTTTTGAACATCAATTAATTTAATTTAAGTTAGGTTTGATTTTATTGTTCGATCGCAGTTCATAGATCGCTACTCAGAAGTCAGAACTCAGAACTCAGAAATAAAAACCTTGTCTTCAGATCGATTTCTCCGATTACGATATGTTAGATTATCTCACCGAATATTACAATAAAATAGTCGATTATTATCGAGATGCTGCTATCAATAAAAGAGCTATGTTATTGTATTTAAGTTAAATTAAATCTGTTTTATTCTTAGAGCGATCGAAAATAAAAATAATTTTTAATTGCCAAGTATTAGGTTTTAAAAAAATAATTTCAATCCGATCGATAAATTCGCGAAAATAAAATCTTCTTTCTGCTTCGGATAAATCGAGCCAAAATTGTTTAATAAAAACAGTTTTAGTTAATTCTTGAACGTTAACTGGGGGAATAGTATCTAATTTTTTGGCAATTTCAGATATTTCGGTACGTAATTTATAACTGCGTAATTTAACAGTTTCTTCATCGAGAATGCCCGATTCTTGTAAACTAGATAATTGGGTTAATATGGCTTCTTTATTAGCAATTTCAACCGCCCATATTTTTTTTACTTCTTCTAAACTAGGAATGTTAATTTTAGCCACTGCGATCGGTAAATCTTGACAAATTTGTTCGATCGATCTTTCTAAGACTTCTTGGTAAGAAATGGCTTTGCATTTGGGCTTATTCGGGCAATTTGAAGGGCGTAAATAAAGATATTCTCTCGTTTTGCTGCGATTAATAGTTCGGCCTATTTTCATAGTAGAATGGCATTGCTGACAAACTACCAAACCCGCTAAAGATCGGGGTGCAGATGCGGTACGAGAAGGTAAACGACTGTTACGACGCAACAAGCGATCGATCTGGGCCGCTTCGTCTCTGGATATAATTGCGACGTGAGTATTAGAGATAATATCCCTATTTTGATACATTATATCGCCGCGATAAACTGGATTTGTCAGCCACCTACGACCTGTAGAAACTGCTATTTTTTTACCGTATCTTTTTTCTAAATAGCGTACTGCACCCCGCAAAGATCCAAATAATAAAAAACGTTCGACAAAATCTTTAACTACTGGTGCGGTAGAGCGATCGACGATCAATTTATCTTTACCTCGACGATAGCCATAAGGTGCTTTTCCTGGGGGTGGTAAGGTTTTTAAACGATTGCGAGCGTGTCCTTTTTTGAGCCGATCGCTGTATTTATTTTGGGCAATTTCTTGGAGAATTTTAGCTAAATTTGTTTTGATATCTTCGGTTGAATTATATTCTTGTTCGCTGGCAATAATTTCGATGTCTAAGGATGTTAATAAATCGAGGCGATCGCTAATTTCTTTTAAGTTATCTCCAAGTTCGTCCAAACGACGGATTAATAAATAATCTGGGGCATTATTTTGACAATCTGCTAATAATTCTAATAGTTGCTCTCGCTGACCTAAGTCTTCATATACTCGTTCTACTTCTAAATCCCAAGTTTCAGTTTCTTTCTTTTCGGCTGATTCTAATAATGGATCTCGATAAATATAAGCGATAATTTTCAATTTTTTTATTTAATTTATTTGCGCAATTTCGATAACATTTCCATCGGGATCTTGAGTAAATAAAGCTGCTCGGCCCGAAGAACTCATTTGCATCGGATACCCGTAAGTTTCCAAGCGTGTTTTGGCTTCATTTAAATCGTTAACTGCAAAAGCAATATGGGAATTACGCCCCCATTTTTCTCGATTTGGTAATTCTTGTTTAAAATTTTCACGAACGATTAAATGGATTTGATGCGCTCCTATTTGATACCAAACTCCTGGGTATTTTAAAGCGCGATCGACTTTTTTTAATCCTAATACTTTACTATAAAATTTTTCGGCTACTTCGAGGTCAGAAATTAAAAGAGCTGTATGCAAACACTGAGTAATCATCTGATTTTGTTATTAACTTACTACTTAAGATTATTATAAATAACGATCGATACTTTCCCAGTCTCGTTTTGCAATCTGTAACTTTTGAATTCATCTTTTTAAGTTCAATTATTTTTTATTACAAAAAAAATCGGAGCGCAAAATAATTAAAATATAAATATACATAATTAAGAACAGATTAAATACACAATAAGAGTAAAATATTTAAGTTCGAGCTGTTCTTTTTGGATTGAGGTAAGAAGATGGAGCGAAAAAAAAGTTTTTTTCAGTCACTTTTTGATTTTTCTTTTTCGAGTTTTATTACGCTGAAAATTATTGGTATTCTTTACGGAATTTTGATAGGATTGTTTGCTTTAGGAACGATCGCGTCTATATTTGGTGGATTTAGTTTGGGATTTTTCTCTGGTGTTAGAAGCTTAATTTTAGCTCCGTTGGGATTTTTGTTATCAATAATTTTGTTGAGAATAGGCTTGGAGACAATGATAGTTTTATTTAAAGTAGCAGAACATACAGCAGCGATCGCCAATAATACTAAAGAAATTCAAGCTAGCAAAATGTAAAATAAATTTTAACCCCAAAGACGACGACGGGGAGATCCGTTAAGACGATCGTGGCTATCTTGCAATAAAGCAGGAATATTTAAATTTTGCGGACATCTGGGCAAACAATCGCCACACTCAGTACAGCGATCGCCCTTTTTTCCCCAAAACCAATGACCGGCATTTTCAAACATTCTATAACGATATTGTCCGTATTCTGTCATATCGTAACTTACAGCTAAATTCCGCAAGCGCAAAACTTCGGGAATGTTAATTGTTTCTGGACATGGCAAACATTGGTAACATTGATTGCAGAAATCTTTTCCTAAACTTGTTTTTAAGCGATTTGCTAACTTTTGGAAAACGGCAATTTCCGCAGCAGTCAGAGGATCGTCTCGATCGGCCGATTTTAAAGGATCTTTTAATTCTTGGGGGTTAGCAGGGCCGACGCTGAGGGTAGTAATGCGCCGATCGCTCAATAAAAAGCGGTAATTTAACTCTAGTGGGGAAAAAGGATGAGATAATTCTTTTAAAGTCTCGGGAGGAGTATAAAGAAGACCACCCTTATCAGCAGGAGAGATAATAAAAACTCCCATATCCTTTTTGGCTGCCAATTCTACCGCCGCTTGATTGCGCTGAAAAAAATAATAATAATGAAGATTAATAAAATCAAATAAATCCGTTTCGATCGCCTCTAAAATTAGCTCTAAACTACCGTGAGTCGAAAATCCGATGTGTTTTATCTTCCCTGCTGTTTTTGCTGCCAATAAAGCTTGCATACAACCATTAGCATCTTTTACCCGGGCTAGATGTTCCCAGGTATTGATGCCGTGAATTGCTACGCAATCGATATATTCTAGCCCGAGACGATCGAGCGATCGAGCAAGCAGACTTTCCATTTCTGCTGCATTTGCAGTTGGTGGCAGCTTGGTCGTAATATATACTCGTTCTCGCGGTCGTAAAATCCCCTCGAGGGCTTTGCCCAGATATTCCTCGCTTTTGCCATAAGATGAGGCTGTTTCCAGGTGATTGATTCCCAATTTTAAAGCCTCTGTTATGGTAGCAGCAGCTCGATCTCGATCTGCCAAACAGCGCATAGTACCCAGGGAAAATACTGATAAATTTAAATTTGTTTTCCCGAACCTTCGATAGCGCATAAAATTTTTATGAATTTTCGGTGCTAGAACCTCCTCTTTGAATTAAGTCATCGGGTTTGAGATTGGCCAAAAATTCTTTAAAGGCTTTCTTTTCTTCTTCATCTGCTTCGCGATCGACCGGAATTGAAGCATCTGCTACTACTTCTTCCATCACCCAAATAGGACTGTTAGTACGCAAAGCAATTGCGATCGCGTCGCTCGGACGACAATCGATTTCTTTTTTGGTTTCTCCTTTACCTAGACAAAGAACCGCATAAAAGGTATTATCCTGTAGCGAATGAATCACGATCCGCTCTAATTCCATCTCCCATGCTTCTAATAAATTGACTATCAAGTCGTGAGTCAAGGGACGGGGTGGTTTTTGCTTCTCTAAAGCACTAATTATTGCTTTTGCTTGATCTTGTCCGATATAGATTGGCAAAGCGCGACGGTCAGAACCGTCTTTTAACAATACTATCGGACTGCGCGTGACCGCATCTAATGCTATTCCAGCAACTTTCATTTGAATCATCGGCTTAGCCTCTTGGCAATTTGGGCATTTTTAAGTTTGTAAGCGAAGAGTTAAATTTTGTTGAAAGGGCACAAAAGCCAACTTAACACTGCTATATATTTACATTACTTAAGGTGTTTAGTTACTTTTAGCCTTTAGGAGAGATTAGGTCACACTTTGGCAATGATATCCTCTCACAGTATGCCCCAGAATTTGGGCTGTAAAATTTAAATAAATCAAAAAAACATAAGATTGTTTTTTCCTCTGCTTACTTAAGCTTTATTTTATTGTCTCAAAAAAAAATCGTGTTTACAGGATTAATTCAAGGATTGGGATCGATCGATTTCTTAGAAAAAGATCGTTTTACTATCTCAGTATTACAAAATAACTCTCAAGATATTCTATCGGATCTCGCTATTGGTGACAGTGTTGCTGTAGACGGAATCTGTCTTACGGTAGAAGAAATTTTAGCCGATGGTTTTGTTGCTACGGCTTCGCCGGAAACTTTATCGAGATCGACTCTCGGCAAGCGCGATCGGGCTTCTTCATACGCGAACCTCGAAACTTCCCTGCGAGTTGGCTCGAAAATTGGCGGTCATTTTGTCACCGGCCACGTCGACGGGATCGGTTGCTTAATCGAATCTTTATCTACCGATAAGGCTTGGGAAATGACTTTTGCTGCGCCTCCATCGTCGGCCGATTCCTGGCAAGAATCTATCTCGCGCTATATTATACCGAAAGGAAGTATTTCTGTCAATGGAATCAGTCTGACCGTTGCCGATTGCGATCGCCAGGGAAGTTGGTTTAAAGTAGCTGTGATTCCGGTTACTTACAGAGAAACTAACTTGTGTTATCTCAAAAGCGGCGATTTAGTCAATATTGAAGGGGATATTTTAGGTAAATATGTCGATAAATTATTAGGTCATCGTTTGGGAAATGTTTCTCAACAAGAAGATCTTAGTTTGGGTTTTTTAGCCGAACACGGTTATTTGTAGCCGAAAAATGAAGATCTAGATTTTTACAATTCAGCGATCTGTTTTTCTGG
>CAYWIH010000170.1:0-8562 GCA_964458305.1 uncultured bacterium
CACCCCTTGCGTCTTGCGCCGACGCGGGCTTCTGCCGCTTCTGACTTCTGACTTCTGACTTCCAAACCCGATCGCCTTTACCTTGACATCCTCCCCCACTTAAGCCACCTCGCTATGCTCGATGTCTTTGAAGTGGGGGATTCCAACACCTCACGATGCTGATTTTCTGCTTCGACCCGTGCCAACTAGAGTATCGTAACCGATACTCCCCGTTGCTTCCAGTCCACAGACATTTTCCACTACCGTCTGCCCAACGGCTGTTATCCCACGATTTCTAATTTCAAGGCTAGCTGCTACATCTCTTGTAGTTGTATATCCGCATTCATGACAATGATGAATCCTCACATCGAGAGTTTTTTTGCCTGTATGTGCGCCACAGTTAGGACAAGTTTGACTAGTGCCATCCTTATCAACCTTGGTAAAATAGACATCACGACGAAAACACACCCACTCAAGAATACTCACAAACTGACCAAAGCCAGCATCGGCTGAGTGTTTCGAGAGCATTCCTCTTTGCCAAGAAACAAAATTGATATCTTCGACAAATATCATCCCAGCACCATCACAGAGATGATGACTTAGTTTATAGTGCCAATCTTTTCTAGTATCAGATATACGCTGATGTAGCCTAGCTATCTTTTGGTTTAACTTGTGCCGATTACTCGAACCTTTTTGCTTTTTCTTTAACCTGCGTTGTAGCAATTTAAGCTTACGCTGCATGATTTTTAAAAATCGAGGTCTTTTAATCTCTTCACTATCACTAGTAGCCACAAATTTGTCGTATCCCAAATCCAAACCTCTAGGATGACCATGAGGCATTGGTTGAGTTACGTCAACATTTAACTGTAGTGACAGCATCACAAAGTAGCCAGATGCCTTTCTTACTATTCTTGCTTGTTTGACTTCAAACCCTTCGGGGATTGGTCTTGATTGTCGCCATTGAACCCATCCCAATTTAGGAAATTTAATTGCATCATTCTTAATTGGATCTTTCCCTAGCTGTGGAAAGACAAACGAACGCATCCGATACTTATTCTTAAAGCGTGGAAATCCAAACCCTCTAGCCTTCATATCATCCCAAGCTCTATCTAAGGTTCTTAGAGTTTGCTGTAGAACTTGAGAATGGACTTGTTTTAGTTGAAGATATTGTTTTTTAGCCTCAGTTAGTTGCTTGGCTTGCTTATGGTAGTTCGGAAATGGTTCGTCCGCAGAAATGATGTACTCAGACTGAATCGAACAGGCATTGAGAGGAGACTTACGAGAGTTACACCAATCCTTACGCTGACGTAGCGCAAAGTTCCAAACAGAGCGACATACATCCAGCGTTTGCTCGATCGTGGCAATCTGTTCGGGAATTGGTTGTAACTTGTATTCGTAGGTCATTGTTAGCATGACAACATTGTAACTTACATAGGCTATAACGTTGTGTAAAGATTTTATAGATTTGCTAATTATCGGGGTTCGACACCCCGATAATTAGCTTGAGAGAGTCCGTGTAGCCGAGGGCGCGTCGCCTGTGCTTTGCCAGGCGTTTATGTCGCCCGTCCTCCCTATGGCATCATGTTTTGAACAAACATTCGCCCCTATCGGAAGAGGTTTTACTGTTCCCTCAAACTCCCTCGTTCTGGTGATAAAATAAAGATCCGATCGCTCTGGGAAGAATAATTACAAAAATGGGTTTATTTGACGATATAAATAACTTTCTTGAATCTCGTCTAGATGAGTTTTTGCACAATAACCCTCATTTAGAACTGCAAGCAATTTTAGAGCAATTGCAACAACAAGAGCAAGAAAATAAAAAGTTGATCCTACAGTTGCAGTCCGAAGAAAAACGCTTGCAAGAAGAAATACTCAGCGTAGCTAAAGATATTCAAACCTGGCACGCTAGAATCAGCAAAGCAGAAGCAGCAGGAAGAATCGATTTGGCAAATGCCGCCAGAGAAAGAGAAGCAGCTTTACTACGTCAAGGAAATCAGCTCTGGGGACAAATGACAGGGACAAAAGAAAGCCTTCTGCAAGCTTTAGAATTATTATCTGAAATTCAAACTAAAAAACAAGAAGTTAAAGCAAAATACGATCGCGTTAAAGCAGAGCAAAAAAATAACTTTCGAGATTCTAGTTCCCATACTACTGGCTGGAATCGAGGAGCTAGCTATCAAAATTATTATGGAGAAGCTGGAGATTCTTTAGAAGCACAATTTCGAAGTTTGGAAACAGATGAAGAATTAGAGCGAATGAAACGGGATCTCGCTGGTTAATTGAAATTAAGTTTTATTTTCTGGCTCTAAAGCTCGATCGCAATTTTCATCCCCATTTAAAGCGGTAGATTTTTGTTTTGATTCGCCAAAAGAACAAATTCCTTTTTCATAGTTAGAAGCGATCGCTAAAAAAGCCCCACCCAAGACGTAAATAGGTAAAGGAGAAATATAATCTTTCACCCATTGATAAAATTCTGCTAAAGCAAATAAGATCCCAAAACCAACAATCCAAATTCTCATTAAACTCAATCCTACTCAGCTCGATCGAAAAATAATTTTACCCCATAAAATGGGGCAAAATCGCAAATTAAGCCTAAAAAAGATTATACTCGAGCTTCTTCTTTAGTTTGCTCGGCAATTAGGCGTTCGTAAGTTTCTCTCATTTTCAAGCCGACTAAAACCTGGAACAAACCGCTACCGTTGTTAGATCCCGGCGCATCTTTACGTTTGAGCAACAACTCGGTCATTTCTCCAGCATATTTAGTACCAGTTCGACTCAAATGTTGTTCGATATAGAACATTTCATCTAATTTATCGAATTGACCGTCTACTTCCAACACCGAAACTTCGTGTTTGTAATAAGTATCGGGGCCGTAATGCATTCGAATACCAGGATAAGAACAAGTTAATTTGCGGCCGCAAGGAATCCAATCGATTGTAGAACCCTCATCGAACAAATAAACAGGCTCAAAATCTTTGACACCTTCTTTTTGAACCAAACGAACTCTGAGAATTTTGTGTTCTTTATCTTCGATTAAGTTAGTCGGCAGAATTTGAATCACAACATCAGCAAATTCTCTTTGTACTTCGACGTAAGCAGTAAAATCAGGTTTTCTCGCTTCGATCGAGGCTAAAATATCCTCGTAAGTATGACCGCGCTCGGCCATATCGCGCTGAATTTTCCATTGAATTTTAACTGGATCGCTAATATCCAAGTAAACCCCGAAATCTACCAATTCTCTGACTCTTTCATCGTATAAAGGGTGAAGACCTTCAATAACGATAACTTTATTCGGTTCGATTCTTTCTGGAGGATCGAGTTCTCCAGTTTCATGGTTGTAAATTGGTTTGTCGATCGCTTGACCGTTTTTCAGGGCTTTGATTTGTTCGTACATCAAATCAAAATTATTAGCCTTGGGGTTGAGTGCTGTAACTCCGGCTTTTTTTCTTCCTTTACGATCGAGACTGTGATAGTCATCCAAACAGATAACCGTCATAAACTCTTCGCCAAATAAATCTAACAAGCGTCGTAAAAATGTTGATTTACCGCATCCAGAATCTCCGGCTACTCCTATTACTACCACGCGGTCTATGTCAGTGGTCATATCTTCCCTCTAATACAAAACAGATTTTTTTAACTTATATAGTATTAAGCAAGCTCTGATTCCAAGCTTAACGGTCGATTTGTTTTTTTATTTACAAGCAGTAACCGATTTGCTTGCACCAGCACTAAGTCGAGCGGGCGATCGCAGCCAATCTTGCAAAAATTATCGATCTCTTTAATCCCGAGTATCTAAATAAAATATTAGATTTCTTTTATCGATCGTAACAGAACACTATTCTAGATTCTAGCCACAATCGACCGGCCTCTAAGGAATATTCTTGCTCGGTATTTATGCTAAGGTTTCTTGGTCATTTTACATAAAGAAAACATTAAAGTCACTCGATCGCAATTATTTTATAAATCTAATCCAACTTTGGCACGCTCGACTCGAAATTAATTTACAGTCTAGCGGGCATTTATTCAATAGGCTCGTTCGATTCAACTAAAAAATATCAGAGAAACTCAATTGTTTTAATATTATTTTTATTATCTTTTGGAATTTGCTGTTTAAAATGTAGCCAGGGTAAATACTTAGAGCGACGATCGATCCTAGGTTAAATCGAACTATTTGAGCTTTTAGAAAAATTAAAAGCCAGGGGAGCAATAGAGATTCATCTTAGCTGAGGATAGATTCTTAAAAATCGCCCCTCAATTCGAGTAAAATAATAAAATTTATTCATTGCGATCTCAAAAATACAATTAACCTATAGATTGGGAGCAATTGAAGTAAGGTACACTCCAAAAAACGATAAGAACAAAAAAAGATATTATGACACAAGCAGCATCGAAAAAAGACATACCAGTCAACATATATCGCCCCAAAAATCCATACATGGGTAAGTGCATTGGAAATACGGAATTAGTTGACGAAGGTGGTATCGGTACGGTTCGTCACTTAACTTTTGATATTTCTGGCGGAGATTTGCGCTACTTAGAAGGCCAAAGTATTGGCATTATTCCACCCGGAACCGATGCTGCTGGAAAACCCCATAAACTAAGATTGTATTCGATCGCATCTACTCGTCACGGCGATAGTGTAGACGATAAAACTGTTTCTTTGTGCGTGCGACAACTAGAATACAAACACCCCGAAACCGGAGAAACTGTTTATGGTGTTTGTTCTACTTATCTCTGTAACCTCGACGAGGGCGCAGATGTCGCTATTACCGGCCCCGTGGGTAAAGAAATGCTCTTACCCAACGATGAAAATGCCAATATTATTATGATGGCAACAGGAACTGGTATTGCTCCTTTTCGCGCTTATTTGTGGCGGATGTTTAAAGAACAGCACGAAGATTACAAATTCAAAGGATTGGCTTGGTTGATCTTCGGTATTCCTAAAACTCCAAACATTCTCTACAAAGAAGAACTAGAAAAACTTCAAGCAGAATTCCCCGATAATTTCCGCTTAACTTACGCTATCAGTCGCGAACAAAAGAACAAAGATGGCGGAAAAATGTACCTTCAGCACCGAGTTGCAGAGCACGCCGATGAGCTGTGGAACTTAATCCAACAAGAAAACACCCACACCTACATCTGCGGTTTAAAAGGTATGGAAGGCGGCATTGACGAAGCTTTAAGCGAAGCTGCCAATAAAAATGATGTAGATTGGAGTCAATATCAAAAACAGCTCAAAAAAGCTCATCGCTGGCACGTAGAAACCTACTAGATTAGAGACTGCCAAAACAGCCACAACAATAATTAAATGAACCACATAATTAGCTCGTCTTAAAGTTAAAAAATATGACGAGTTATTTTTTTGATTTCTCTCAAATAAAAATTTCAGTTGTTTTAAAGATGAGAATTAAGTTAAATTTAGTTAAGCTAAAATTTAACTAAGCAAGATAAAGTGATATCTACCTTGACAAAAAAAATAAATTAAGTTAAGGAGAAAGATTTATTTTTTAGTAGACGACCACGCCCAACAGTCTGGTTAAAGTCTAAAAGGTTGTTAAAACAAAAATAAAAGAGAAAACTACCGAACATGAAATTTTCTTGGAGAACCGTCCTACTTTGGACATTGCCACTATTATTCGTAGGATTTTTCCTCTGGCAAGGAAGCTTGGTCACTAATATAGACACAACCGGAGGCAACACCGCAAACACGCGCATGACCTACGGTCGCTTCTTAGAATACTTAGAAGCAGGCAGAGTAACCAGTGTAGATCTCTATGAAGGAGGTCGAACCGCGATCGTACAAGCAATCGACCCAGAAATAGACGAGACCGTACAAAAACTGAGAGTAGACTTACCCGCTAACTCTCCCGATTTAATCGCCAAATTAAGAGATTCCGGCGTAAGTTTCGATTATCACCCAACGAGCAACGAAGGAGCAATTTGGGGCTTTTTAGGTAATTTAATCTTCCCAATTCTACTGATCGGTGCTTTATTCTTTTTGTTCCGTCGTTCCAGCAATATGCCCGGCGGCCCCGGACAGGCAATGAACTTCGGCAAATCTAAAGCCAGATTCCAAATGGAAGCTCAAACCGGAGTAGTATTCGACGACGTAGCCGGAATTGAAGAAGCAAAAGAAGAATTACAAGAAGTAGTTACCTTCCTCAAACAACCCGAAAGATTCACCGCAGTTGGCGCGCGCATCCCTAAAGGAGTATTATTAGTCGGCCCTCCAGGGACTGGTAAAACATTACTAGCTAAAGCGATCGCTGGTGAAGCTGGCGTTCCTTTCTTCAGTATCTCTGGTTCTGAGTTCGTCGAAATGTTCGTCGGTGTGGGTGCTTCTCGAGTTCGCGATCTGTTTAAAAAAGCGAAAGAAAATTCCCCCTGTTTGATCTTTATCGACGAGATCGACGCAGTCGGTCGTCAGCGCGGTGCTGGTATCGGTGGCGGTAACGACGAGCGAGAACAAACCTTAAACCAATTATTAACCGAAATGGATGGTTTTGAAGGTAACACCGGGATTATTATCATCGCTGCTACAAACCGCCCTGACGTGTTAGATGCGGCTTTATTGCGCCCCGGACGTTTCGATCGCCAAGTAATTGTTGACGCGCCCGATATCAAGGGTAGAATCGAAATTCTTGAAGTTCACGCCCGCAATAAAAAATTAGCCCCCGAAATTTCGATCGAAACAGTTGCTCGTCGCACTCCTGGATTTACTGGAGCTGACTTGGCTAACCTACTCAATGAAGCAGCCATCCTTTGCGCCAGAAGACGTAAAGAAGCAATTACCATGAGCGAAATCGATGCAGCAGTCGATCGCGTTATTGCTGGTATGGAAGGAACTCCTTTAGTAGATAGCAAGAGCAAGCGTTTGATCGCCTATCACGAAGTCGGTCACGCGATCGTCGGTACTTTAATTAAAGACCACGATCCGGTACAAAAAGTTACTTTAATTCCTCGCGGACAAGCTAGAGGTTTGACTTGGTTTACTCCTAACGAAGAACAAGGTTTAACCACTAAATCTCAATTAATGGCTCGCATTGCTGGAGCTATGGGCGGTCGCGCTGCTGAAGAAGAAATCTTCGGTCACGATGAAGTAACTACTGGTGCGGGTGGCGATTTACAGCAAGTTACTGGCATGGCCAGACAGATGGTAACTCGTTTCGGAATGAGCGATTTAGGGCCTCTTTCTTTAGAATCTCAACAAGGAGAAGTTTTCTTGGGTGGAGGTTTGATGAACAGTCGCGCTGAATATTCTGAAGAAGTCGCAACTAGAATCGATAAGCAAGTTAAAGAAATTATCGAGCAAGCACACGAAGAAGCTAGAAAGATTATTCGCGAAAATCGCGTTGCGATCGATCGCTTGGTGGATCTTTTAGTTGAAAAAGAAACTATCGATGGCGAAGAGTTCCGTCAAATTCTCGCCGAATACACTGAAGTGCCTGAAAAAGAAAGATTCATCCCTCAGTTGTAATTTTTGTTACTGCAATAAATTGAAAGAGACGTTAGTAGCGTCTCTTTTTTTTTGTTATTCGGCAACAACTAACCAATTTTGTAATTCTTCCCAACCCAAACCTTTACGGACTAAAGCAGGTTCTTGGGTGGTAAAATCTAGAATTGTCGATACTTCAAAACCAGGTTCGGAGCCATCGTCGATAATAATATCTACCAAACTATCTAACGCATCGAATAGTTTGAACTTTTCTAAATTATATGTCGAAAAATCCCCTTCTTCATCTGCTAAATTAGCCGAGGTTGATATAATTGGATTTCCTAAAGTATCGATTAAGGTTCGACATAAAGAGCGATCGGGTACTCTTATTCCCGTTGTTTTGCGTTTCGGACTCATTACCAGTTTCGGAACTAATTTTGTTGCTGGTAATAAGAAAGTATAAGGGCCGGGAATCAAACGTTTCATAATTTTGTATGCCGTATCGCTTACCGTAGCATACTCGGAGATATTAGCCAAAGAAGAACACAAAAAAGTCAGCGGTTTATCGTTGGATAGTTGTTTGATTTGGCGAACTCTTTGCAAAGCTGATTTAACATTAAAATCGCATCCGATCGCATAAACTGTATCCGTAGGGTAGAGCATCACCGCACCACCTTTAAGTACTTTGACAATTTTATCGATTTCCCTTTGCTGGGGATTTTCTGAATGAAGAGTATATATATCAGCCATAATTAAAATTCAAAATTTATCAAACTTAAAGGGTTTAGATCGAATTTTAATTGAGAAAATAGATCTAAGCCAAGGTTCGATCGCTCAATATAACAAAAAATCGAATTTTAGATTGCCAAAAATATCGAGGGAATATTTTTTACAAAGGCTAGAACAAGTTTGGCAAACTTATAATAAAGCGTAAATAATCCCAGTTAATTATTCAACTGCCGTCATACCTTCTGCCGTCCAGCCTTTTTCTTTGATTCGCTGACGAATTTCGGCCTCTAATTCTGGCATAATTTGCTTACCTAAAGTAGCATTAAAGCTGTCAAAATATTGTATTAAATTTAAATTAGCTTCCCGCAACCAAGGCATTTCTTGTACTAAGGCTACCAGTTTAGCGAAACTTTACCCAA
>CAYWIH010000171.1:0-8549 GCA_964458305.1 uncultured bacterium
GTCAAATACTCCTCTTTGTGCTGGGGCGCGTCCTACTGCAATTGTCATAATTTAATCCTCTTTCTTTCGATCGATGAATTGCAAGATTTTATATTTTGGACGCTTTTGCCAAAAAAATTGGGTTAACAACCTTTTATTTTTTCTTAATTGGTTTTAAGAAAACTGATTTAGTTTTCTTGGCTCGCCTTTACTTTTAACCATTGAATCTATATTCGATTAAAATTCGGCGAACTAGTTACCCTTTTATTAACATTTCTTAAATTAGCACGATTCGAGCTATTTTTTCGAGTTTGGCTAAGATTTTTGAGTCTCTCTTGCGAACAGTCCTTTAATAATTAATACCAAAAATTTTACAAAATGACACAACTTTCTCATAAATCTTTAACAAAAATTTCTGAAATTGCAAAAAAGTTGTTGCTGGAGGTCGATCGAGCCGATCGATTAACGTAAGGGGTTAAAAGTTCAGCTATTTTTCAAATAGTAAACTAAATTGATATGGCATGATAATAAATGCTCAAGAGTTCAAACGGCTTGGTATATGACAGCAGAAGCAATGACAAAAGACGGCCTCGTACTCCGGCAAGAAATTTTAGGATCTCGTAGATTTAGCAACTACTTCTGGGCGATTATTGTCTCTATAGGTGGTGTTGGCTTTCTCCTTGCAGGGCTTTCAAGTTATTTTAAAGTAAATTTGTTGCTAGTTAGCGACGAAACTGGATTGCAGTTTATTCCTCAAGGAGTAGCCCTGTTATTTTACGGTACGGCTGGTTCTTTACTGGCGACTTATCTTTGGTTGTTAGTGGTTTGGAATGTCGGGGGAGGCTACAACGAATTTAACAAGGAAACTGGTAAGGTGGAAATTTTTCGCTGGGGATTCCCTGGTGAAAATCGTCGCATCAAATTTGATTTTCCTCTCGATGATGTAATTTCAGTCAAAGCAGATATTAGGGAAGGTCTCAATCCCAAACGTACCCTATATTTGCGGGCGAACAAACGCCAAGATATTCCCCTGTCCCGAGTTGGAGAGCCGATTTCTTTATCGAAACTTGAAAATCAAGGGGCCGAGCTGGCTCGCTTTTTAGAAGTTCCTCTAGAGGGTTTGTAAACAAACAAGACCTCGATCGAATTAACCAAGACTTTTCTTAAGATAATATGAAGCTCAGATCGCGACGCTGGTTAGCATTTTTCCTGTCTGTAAGCTTAGCGAGTAGTTTGACACTTGCTGGTTGTACTAATTCTCAAGCAGATCCGACAAAATCTTCTCTCGATAATGATTCAATAGATAAAACAACTATTACTGCCGATCGTAGCAGTAGCAAAATGAAAGATTATTTACCCAGACTCGAAGGAAAAGCAACGGTGGAGCTAGTTGTTAATGGCTCTAAAATAGTTATTGAAGTTGATGGCAATGAAGCCCCCATTACCGCGGGTAATTTTGTCGATTTGGTGGAGCGCGGTGTTTACGATGGCTTGGCTTTTCACCGAGTAGTTAAAGATCCTCAACCTTTTGTAGCTCAAGGTGGCGATCCTCAAGGAAAAGACCCTAATTTTCCAGTAGCACGCATGGGATCTGGTAGTTTTGTCGATCCAGAAACTGGTCGTTCTCGTTACATTCCTTTGGAAATTAAACTTAACGGTAAAGAAGAGCCTACCTACAGCAAGGCGATCGGCAAACAAAGAGGTGCGGATGTAGTTTTAAATCACAGTCGCGGTGCGGTGGCTATGGCTCGCTCTCAAGCCCCCGATTCTGCTTCGGCTCAGTTTTATATTGCTTTGGCAGATCTGGCCTTTTTAGACGGTGATTATGCTGTTTTTGGTTACGTAACTGAAGGTATGGATGCGGTTGATAATATCGAGCAGGGCGATCGCATTACTTCGGCTAAGGTAATCGCAGGTGCTGAAAACCTTAAAAAATAATTAATATTCTGCAATGGATGTGGTCGTTACTGGTTTAGGGTTGGTCTGCAGTTTGGGAAATCTCGATCGCAGTTGGCAGAATCTACTATTAGGAAATTCTGCTATAAAATTACATCAACCTTATCGGGAACTGCCACCCTTTCCTTTAGCTTTAATTGGCGATCGCCCGATAGTAAATCTCAATAAAATTATCGAGCCACTAGTAGCCGCAGCAGTAAAAGATGCTAAACTATCTTTACCTTTACCAGAGTGCAAAGTAATAATCGGTTCTAGTCGCTCTTATCAAGCTATTTGGGAACGATTAGCGGCAAAAGATAGTTTTCCTGTAGGTTTAAATTGGTGGGAGACTTTACCCTCTTTCGGGGCGATCGCCGCGGCTCGTCAAATCGGCTCTGAGGCTGGAATATCGGCACCGATGGCAGCTTGTGCTACGGGAATTTGGTCGCTGGCAATGGCTTTTGAATCGATTAAAACCGGCCAGCATCGCCAAGTAATTGCTGGGGCTGTAGAAGCTCCGATTACTCCCTTAACTTTAGCCGGATTTTCTAAAATTGGTGCTTTGGCAAAAACTGGCTGCTATCCTTTCGATCGCGATCGAGAGGGTTTAGTTTTAGGTGAAGGTGGGGCGGTTTTAGTTTTAGAGTCGGCCTCCTCGGCGATCGCTCGCAAAGCCAAAATCTACGGTCAATTGTTGGGTTTTGGTTTGACTTGTGACGCACATCATATCAGCGCGCCAGAGCCGACTGGAAAAGAAGCAAAGAGGGCGATCGAGCAGTGTTTGCAGCAAAGCAATTTGGATTTTACCGATCTCGACTACATCCACGCCCACGGTACTAGCACTAAATTAAACGATCTCAGAGAAGCAAAATTAATAAATAATATATTTTCAAATCGAGTAGCTGTTAGTTCTACTAAAGGTGCTACGGGCCATACTTTAGGAGCATCGGGAGCGATCGGGGCTGCTTTTTGTTTGATGGCACTAAGGTATAGCAAAATACCTCCTTGTGTGGGTTTAAGACGATCGGAGTTTAGTATAGATTTAGTAAAACAAGCTCGTTTTGTTAATTTAAGAAGAATACTTTGTTTGAGTTTTGGTTTTGGAGGACAAAATACAGCAATGGCGATCGGCAGATACGACACAGATCTACCTTTGAATTTTATTTAGTTTTTCTTATGGCACAAATTTGGCACTTGCTTAAAGATGTAATTAAACTAGTTTTTCGTCGTCCTCTCACTGGCACGACTATCATTCCAGTATTATCTGACGGTCGCATCGTTTTAGTCAAGCGGCGAGATACTGGTTTGTGGAGTTTACCGGGGGGAATAGTTGATTGGGGCGAAAATATTGTCGGTGCAGTAACTCGAGAATTATCCGAAGAAACAGGATTAGAATTAGTTTCAATTATGCGTTTAGTCGGAGTTTATTCTTCTCCCGATCGCGATCCGAGAATGCATTCTATATCTATCTTAATCGAGGCAAAAGTCCAAGGAAGTTTCAAAATTAAAGATACGATCGAAATAGTTGATGTGGAAGCTTTTTCTCCCGAACAAATTCCTTTAGGCAATCTCAGTCACGATCACGATCGACAGTTAAAAGATTATTTTCAAGGTGGCACTATCTTAGCTTAAAGATAGTTTTAATTCCTCTTCTTAGCAGTTTTTATTCCCGAATAAATATAGTTTGGGAATCTTTAGGTGCGATCGCCATCGACAGTTACAGCAAAATGAAGAGGGATTATTTTTTATATAATATTTAATCCTTTTTCAAATCTCAGCAACTCCATAAACTGGATTTCAATTAAGCTATTAATCATTAAACAATTTGTTTAGTAATACGATCGATCTGCGAATAAATTGTTATTTCTGACTCCTGACTTTTTTTCTCTTGTTACTTTCGAGCGTCTGGTATTATTAACGATCCCCTCCCTAGTTCGATCGATATTTTTACCTGGTAACTGGCTCTTATTACTTTTGAAAAATAGTATAATTTTTTATTTAAAATATATTTTGAATAAATTTTAGTCTCGATCGCCTTCGATATTTTCAAAATCAAATCAAATTTAGTCTAGAGTTTATTCTTATAACTTAATTAGTTTTATTTTTGAGCTTGATAATTAAAATAATAGCAATTTTCAAGAGTTAAACAGCCCGATCGAGCTTATTTTTATTAGCTAATTAAGTATTGTTAGAATGATTTTTAAGTAATATTTTATAAAAACTACTTTAAAAAATTAGTATTTATTGTAAGTTTTTTAAGATCGCTATCTTAAAAAAGTGTCAAACTGGAGAATAAGATAATACTATTTAATCTTCTGTTCTATTGCTAGATATAGATTTATTTTTTTTAATATTTTTGGGATCGATCGCGATCGAGAAAACAGTTATATTTTTTATTAGTTACGTCGATCGTTCCAATATTTTTAATAATCGAAACGAAAGGAAAATATTTTTATGGTTCTCAATCCAGGAGCAGGTAGTTTTATTTGGAGAGATACTACCGGTCAAAGCGATCCAAATAAAGACTTAAGAGTTTTTTATTATCGCCCGGAGGTGGTAACTGCCGATACTCCAGTGTGGACGATTATGCACGGAACTGGTCGTGATGCTAGCGATTACCGCGATCGCTTCATAACAGAAGCACAAGCTCAAGGTGCTATCGTAATTGCACCGGAGTTTAACGATGCCGACTGGCCCGGAAGCAGAAGTTACAATCTTGGTAACATTGCTACTGATGACGTAGCTGGGGCGACACCGAGACCGAAACAGGAGTGGTCTTTTTCGAAGATCGAACCTCTATTTGATTACGTCAAAAGCCAAGAACCAACCCTGCAAACTAACGAATATTATATGTTCGGACATTCAGCAGGAGCGCAATTCGTCCACAGATTTCTAGCTTGGGAACCCAATAACAGGGTCAAACTGGCTGTTTCTGCTAACGCTGGATGGTACACCGTGCCGGATACCAACGGAACTTACGGGGTAGATTGGCCTTACAGTATCAGTAATACTCCTGATTATAACCCCGCAACGGCGGCTTACGATCCTTTGCCGACAAGTAATTTAACAAATTACTTAAGTAACGAGAAATTAGTTGTTTTGCTTGGAGACGAAGATCTATTAAGAACTAGCAACCTCCGTCAGACACCACAAGCAGACGCTCAAGGGTTAAACCGCTTTGAAAGGGGACAATTCTTTTTCAACGAAGCGAAAGCAGAAGCTGCCGCTTTAGGAGTAAATTTGAGCTGGGAATTGGGAGTAGTACCAGGTATAGGTCATAGCAGTAGCGATATGGCGATCGCAGCAGCAGAATTATTTCGTCAAGCCAATTTAACCCCGACTGCGCCACCAATAAACCCCGATCCTAATTGGTATTTTACGATTAGAGATACTGCTACCCTAAACGGACAAACAATTAGAAATGAAGATATAGTTCAAGTAGATGCTAACGGTAATTTTACACAGTATTTTGATGGATCTGATGTCGGTTTAGGATCTTTGGCGATAGATGCTTTTGATATTATTAGCCCTACAGAAATTTTAATCTCATTAAACAATCCTGGAAATATAGCTGGTATTGGCGCGGTAGATGATTCCGATATAATTAAATTTACAGCGACAAGTTTGGGGGCTAATACTGCCGGTACGTTTGAGATGTATTTCGACGGTAGCGATGTCAGATTGACAGAAAATACCCAAGATATCGATGCTTTTACTCAACTGGCCGATGGTAGTCTTTTAATTTCTACAACTGGCGGTAATACAGTTCCCGGTATTAATGGAGCAGATGAGGACTTATTGCGTTTCGTTCCTACCATTACTGGAAATTTTACTAGCGGTACTTGGACTCAATATTTTGACGGTAGCGATGTTGGTTTGGGAAGGCAAGATATTGATGGGGTATCTGTCGGTTCTGACGGTAAAATTTACCTTTCCAGTCACAGAGAATTTACTGCTGGAGGTACTGCGATCGCTCGATCGGATGTTTTTACTTTCACTGCTACTTCTACGGGGGTAAATACGGCAGGAACGATCGATCCTAATTTATTCTTTGATGGTAGCCTTTCTGGTTTGAGTGCTAACGATATTAAAGGAATAGATCTGACAAAATTCAATCAAGTAACTCAACCAATTCCCGATCGATCTTCTAACGCTAAACTTTATTTTGCTTTAAATCAGACCGTTCAAAAAGATGGATTGACTTTAGGCCCTGAAGATATTATTTCTTTCGAGAACGGTAATTTTACGCGATATTTTGATGGTTCTATTTTCGGTCTGACTGGTTTAGAAATAGATGCTTTTGATATCATCAGTGACAGTCAAATTCTGCTCTCTTTTAGTGCCAGTACCAATATTGCTGGTGTGGGTACGGTTGACGATTCCGATTTAGTTTTATTTACTGCTACTACACCAGGGGATAATACTGCCGGTACTTTTGAATTGTATTTTGACGGATCTGATGTTGGTTTGACAACTAGCAACGAAGATGTAGATAGTGTTACTTTACTTCAAGACGGTCGCTTGCTTATTTCTACCTCCAGCACGGCAACGGTTGGCAATCTTACCCTTCAAGATGAAGATATTGCAGTCTTTACGCCGACGAGTTTGGGAACAACAACCGCAGGAACTTGGGATATTTATTTTGACGGATCTGATGTTGGTTTGGGGGATAGTGGCGAAGATATTGTCGGAGTTTCCCTTAACAATACTGGAGATTTATATCTTTCTACGATTAATAATTTCTCGGCTCAAAGCGCGATCGGTGGGGATGAGGATGTCTTTAAGTTTACTACCATAACTTCAGGTGCGAATACTCAAGGCACGATCGATCCTTTATTATATTTTGATGGCAGCAGTTACGGCATTGGCGGCCCGGATATTAGAGCTTTAGATCTCCAAGTTGGCATAACTTCTGTTTTGCCATAACTCAAACAAAAAAATTGAAACGGTCGCATCAAACGCGGCCATATTTTAGGTTTATCGATCGGCTTCAGACAAAAAAGATAATCTCTTAAGTAGTCCGATCGAGATCCTTTCATTTTTTTAGATCGATCGAAATATTATTTTATTCGTTATTATTAGCTGATTCTGGTTGGCGAATGTATTTAAAGCCGTTACCATAAACAATTACTTCCGTACCTCCAGTCACAACCATTGGATTGGATATTTTTAAGCCGATTACACCATCGTAACCTTTTTCAGAAGCTTTCTTTCTCAATTTTTCTAATGCCCGATCGACTGCGTTGTCAATTAGTTTTTCATAATGTACCATCGTACCTCCTTTTAAATTTTCGAGATTCGATAAAATATCTTTAGCAACATTCGCCGCTTTGACAACAACAACTGTTAGTAATTCTCCTACTTTAATCTTTTCTTCTAGGCGATCGAGAGTTATTAACTCTATATTTTTCAATTGGACTTCGGAATTTGATTTATTGTTTCTTAGGTTCATGGTAATTATTTCCTGTGTCTATTTTTTGCTAGAAAAACCTTTTATTAATTTGTTTAAAGATAATCCACGCAGCTAATAACAAAAATGTCGCTAAGATAATTAACAAAATAAAAAACGCTGTGATATATTTAACGCCATATTTCTCTGCTAATAAATGCCAAGAAATCCTCCCAGATAATATTTTTAAGATTCCATCAAGAAATGAAAGAGGTTTTTTTTCTGCTTCCCAAAAACGAATTGAAGTTTCAATATTGTGACTTTGGACAATACTATCTATAACCGCAGAATTTTTGATTATTTCAGGATCGTTACTGAGAAAAAAGCTGACGAGTTGATTTATTTGAGGCTGTTTTAATTCTCCTATATAACCTGCTAATGTTTTTAGTTGTTCTGGAGATAAATGATAAGTTAATTCGACCAAGTTATGGCTCGATATTTGTAATAGCTTACGAATAGAATCTATATCTAATAGGATAAGCAACGATATTACTGAAGGATCTTTGAGAGATAAAATCTCCTTTAATAATTGACGATCGAGCTGTTGCGGAGATAAATGTTTGTATAGTTCTAGTCTAACAACCGCTTCGATTTGATTTCCTGCCAAATCTGACCACTCTGCTATTGTGTTTAAACTATGAGTGGTTTGTAACATTTTATAAGTAAATTTTGGCAGATCTAGCACTTTTTCTAACGAACCATCTTCAATAGAAGCTATTAGTTCGTTGCGACCCATACTATTTAAAGATATCCCTATTAATAAGGATATTTTAGATAAGTCCGCATTGCGATCGAGCAGATTTTTGAACTCAGGTGATTGTCCGGCTAAACTTAACGTACTTTGATAATCTTTTTGAAAATCCAGCCATTCGGCATAGATATCATTTGATAATTCCCGCGCAATTTGAGAAGATTCAAAGCGAAGTTTTTCGGAGATTTTATTAGCAATTTCTTCCTGCAATGCTTGCTTGAGATCCTCTCCTTTGAGAGATTTTTGAATTTGTGGCAACGCACCATCGAAACTTTTGATTAGATCGACAGCAATTAAAGCCCCACCAACAAATTCACCAATAGCTGGCAAAGCAGATAACCCCAACCGTTCGCCGACTCTAGCAACAACTTGTTGTGTAACGCGATCGCCGAAAATGATTATAAAATAATTGACCAACTTTACGATGCACTCTTG
>CAYWIH010000172.1:0-8399 GCA_964458305.1 uncultured bacterium
AAAGCCTATCGCCAAACTGTAAGACGTAGTAAGGGAGGACGAAAGAAATCCACTAGTGCGCTAGTTTCTGGGTAGGAAGCCTACTGTATAATCTAAAGATTTACTGTAGGTAGTTCACTTTTGAATTTTTATTAGCCGGTGCTGGGGCTATCGGTATTGTCATTGGTTTGGCCGCCAGAAATTTAATTGCCGACTCTGTTAACGGTTTATTCTTTCTTTTAGAAGATCAATTTGCTCTCGATGATATTATCGTCGTCGAAAATCTCGGAGTAGGGGGGGTAGTAGAAAATATGACCTTGAGAATTACTCAATTACGAGATGTTAAAGGACGTTTAATTTCTATTCCGAACGGTCAAATTGCAGCAGTTTCAAATTATACTTACCTCTGGTGTCGTGCCGATCTCAAAATTCCCGTTCCTTATGATGTCGATATCGATAAGGCAATGGATACGGTTTTAAAAGTGGCTGAGGAAATGAAAAAAGATGAAGGGTGGTCGGATATAATTATCGAAGATCCCAATCTACTCGGAGTAGACGAGTTTAACGAATGGCGCGCTATAATTAGATTGTGGATTAAAGTTAAACCAATGAAACTTTGGTCTGTATCTCGCGAATATCGCCGTCGTTTAATGATAGCTTTTGAAGAAGCAAATATTAATCTTCCCATTCCAGAACATAAGGTTCATTTCCAAAAACACTTACCCTTAGATTTTTCCGATAAAATATTAAACCAATTACAATCGCCGAAAACATCGGAAAATTCAAGTAATAAAAATTATCAAAAATCGGCAGGACAAGAAGATCGAGAATATGCTATCAAGAATAATAAGGACGGTTATGGAGCATCAGGAGAAGAAACTTAAGCTGATTTCTTACTACCCAATAACCAATATTTTCCCAGCTTGAAGTTACTTTTTTGGATCTCCGGCAAGATATTCTTGAGTAGTTTGCGATTCTACCATACCCCGACTATGATTATTTCTTTCTTCTGGTTTAAAAGCAGCAAAAATAGTTCCTAACATTCTCGAAGCAAAAGAAGGTTCGTTATCTTCTTCTAACTCTTCAGACTGTCCGCATACTTGTGAAGAACACCAAAAATGATTGTCAAAATCGTAATAGCTCATTGATTACCTCTTAAACTCTTGTTTCAGGTTTCCCAAAAAAAGAGGGCGATCGCACCGATAAATTACTTAACTTATCGGCTCGAGATTCAAATTCAAAAATTAATTATACTAGTCGACAATTTTATTGTTGACCGTTCTACATTGGTTGTTTTTTTACTTCGATCGTAGGCTGAAACACCTTTAGATCCGACAAAGTCACCTTCTTTTAGATCGAAAGCTGAATAGATCTAGCAGTTGTTTGGCTACCATTTAATTTAACGATCTCAAAACACGCTCCTTTTACCTGTTTTTCTGCCCTGGCTTATTTACGGTAGTACGGTTAAACGTCCGCAGCAATTCAGCCGATTCGGTAATAAGTTTAATTCTTCGATCGCGACCGCAGGCCCTAAGTCTAATTTAAATTCATTTAAATTCATATTTATTAACCTAGGAGTAGTGGTAATTTTGAGAGAATCGAAGCTTAAAGTTTGAGGGTTGGCAAGTCCCAAAGTACTGCTAATAGTGAGGGGTATCTTTCCTCGAGTCGAATTAATGAGATTCCCATGCAAAATCAATTTATTGCGATCGATTGCGATTTGTAACCATTGAATTTGAAAATGTTGTTTAAACTTAACTAAATTAGGTAAAGATCGAGTTGCTAATAAATTAAAGAAAAAATCGTTCAAACCCGCAGATAATAAAGGAGAAGCTAAAGAACGATCGAGATCGCTTTGTTCTAAAATAACTTTAGCGGCGATCGAAATTGGCTCGAGCAGACGCAAAGGTTTGCCTTTGATAACTTGACCGATATTAACTCTAATGTTATCGGCGATCGATTCAAACTCGCTTAAATGAATGCCTTGATAAATAACGCTAGTGCTAGTAAGAAATACATTAGGTATATAACCGCTAATAATTTGTCGATCGCCACCGTTGATATTAATTTCGAGTCGCTCGGCATTTTCAACTTGCGATCGCAACCAAAGTTTAATAGCAGGAGTTAGTACTGTACTAATAATTTTACTGGGCATGGAAGAAAGGGTTCAAAAAATTTTATCTCAATGGGGTATTGCTTCCCGTCGTCAAGCAGAAAAAATGATCGCCTCTGGACGGGTAAAATTAAATGGTATTGTAGTATTGCCGGGACAAAAAGCCGATCTCGATCGAGATACTCTAGAAGTAGACGGAAAATTAATCTGTAGTGGCGATCGGCCCGATAATATTTATTTATTACTTAATAAACCTGCTGGAGTAGTTTCTACTTGTAGCGATCCTCACAACCGCACTACCGTGTTAGACTTACTTCCAGAGGATTTAGCAAAAGGATCTGGCATTCATCCGGTAGGAAGGTTAGATGCTGACTCTACTGGTGCTTTATTGCTGACTAACGACGGAGAATTAACGGTAAATTTAACCCATCCTCGCTATCATATCGCTAAAACGTATCAGGTTTGGATTAAAGGTCGTCCTTCTAACCAGATTATCGATCGATGGCGCAAAGGTGTGGTGATTTTGGATCGAAAAACTTTACCTGCTGGGGTGAAAATCGTCAGGAAGAAGAAATATAGAACTCTCTTAGAAATCGTGCTGACTGAGGGCAGAAATCGCCAGATTCGTCGGGTTGCGGAGCATTTTGGTTTTGAAGTCCTTTCTCTCCATCGTACCGCGATCGGGCCGATTAAGTTGCTTCCTCTGCCTCATTTGGGTTTACCGTCGGGTAAGTATCGTTTTTTAACCGATCGAGAAATTAATAAGTTAAAAAGCAAGTTTAAATAGACTTAAATTTTTTATAGATAGGTAGGAAACTGAAATTTTCTTCGATGGTTTGATAAAATCCAGGCATTACTGGAAAGAAGATAATGAAAAAAATATTACGATTTCCGCCAAGAAAAATAGAGTACTATCTATTGTTAGGATTTCTTAGTCTGGCTGTTGTTACTCTAAAATTAGAGTTAGATTATCTGTTTTTTTGGCTCGGTTTATTACTATTATTAATTACTCCGACAATCTTTCGTTTAATTTTACCTTTGCGGGCAAAAATAGTTAAATTTAAAAAGATTAAAAAACAAGATCGATCGAAGAATATTCCTCTGGTATGTCGGCAATGTCGTTATTATTATGGCAAAGTAGACAGTCGCTATCTTTATCTTTGTTTAAAATATTCCGATCTTCAAAAAAACTGTCTCGATTTTCAGCAATAATAATAGTGAAAATTAAAAAAATTTTTAGCGTAAGTCTTTATTTTTTTAGTGGAATGGGGACGATATTTTTTTTGATGTTACTTTTAAGTATAATTCCGAGAAAATGGCAAAATAAAACTTCTGAAAAAAGCTGTTACGCTACTATTTGTATTGCCGATAATGGTTTTCATACCGATATTTTATTACCAGAAGAAAATGAAAATTTAAATTATAAATATTTAGGTTACGGTTGGGGCGATCGCACATTTTTCATGAAAAAACCCGAGCGATACAGCCCGATCGAACATTTAATTATTACTTTTAAAGCTCTTTTTCTCCCGACTCCTACCGCAATGCGAGTAAGCAGATATAGTCGGCTTCCCAGTCGAGTCAAATGCGTTAAAATCGGCGAACGAGATTATTTAGAACTTAAAAAGTATATCGAATCTTCTTTTAAATTATCCCCCAATGGAACGAAAATTTTACTAGAAAAAGAGCCGGGCGATCGCAATGTTTTTTATGGGGCTAAAGGAACTTATACGGCCCTTTATACTTGCAATTCTTGGACGGCAGCAGCATTGAGAAAAGCCGATCTCAATACGCCAGTTTGGGGAGGATTTTCCTTTTCAATCGCGATCCATTTACAAACTAATTGTCGGGAAAAATATTAAATTTTTTCCTAACTTTATTGTTCGATCGGCTGACGACCGTAAAGATAAGTAAGATGGTTGAGACGATCGATAAATTCTTGACATAATGCTTCAGATCGATATCGCCAACTCCAATTATCTTCAACAGTACCCGGGAGGTTCATTTTAGCATTAGCCCCCAAACCAAAGACATCTTGAATCGGAAAAATTGATAAATTGGCAACCGAACCCATCGCCAAACGGATCAAACTCCAGTGTATTCCTTCGGGACAAATGCAGCCTAAATAATCGATTACGCGCTGATTATCTTCTGGCGATCGCGATTCGAACCAACCGATCGTCGTATTATTATCGTGAGTGCCAGTATAAACTACACAGTTGCGATTGTTAAAATTAAAAGGTAAAAAAGGATTGGCGCGATCGGAGTCGAAAGCAAATTGCAATATTTTCATCCCCGGAAAGGCAAATTTATCTCTTAAGGCTTCGACTTCTGGGGTAATTACGCCTAAATCTTCGGCTACGATGGGTAACTCTCCCAAGTCTTCTTTAAGGACTTTAAAAAAGGCTTCTCCTGGTGCTTCTACCCATTTTCCTTTCATTGCGGTAGTTTCGCCTTGAGGTACGGCCCAATATGCTTCGAAGGCTCTAAAATGGTCGATCCGCATGATATCGACGTAATCGAGCATTCCTTCAATTCTTTGCACCCACCATTGAAAATTAGTTTCTTGTAATTTTTTCCAATTGTAAACGGGATTGCCCCAGAGTTGTCCGGTAGCACTAAAATAATCGGGGGGAACTCCTGCCATCGATGCCGCTTCGTTAGTTTTTGGATCTAATTGGAATATTTCTCGATTGGCCCAGACATCGACGCTATCGTGAGCTACATAGATCGGTATATCCCCAAAGATCTTAATTCCTAGGTTATTGGCGTATTTTTTGAGACTTTTCCACTGAGTGAAGAATTCAAATTGAGTGAATTTATAAAAGTAAATGCGATCGGCAAGAAGATCGCTCCATTTTTGGATCGCTTCTGGTTTGCGTCTGGCAATATCTTCATCCCAAGTATGCCAACTTGCATCGTTGAGGTGTTCTTTGATTGCCATAAATAGGGCATAATCGTCTAACCAGTATGTATGAGTCGTGCAAAATTTGGCAAATTCTCGTTCTCGTTCTTTGCTTGCTTTTGCTTTAAAATTCTGACTAGCTTTTTCTAAAAGAGGTCTTTTGGTTTGAATTACCAGATCGAAATCGACCCGATCGAGGGGATATTCTGGTAAACTATCTAAATCTGCTTGGCTCAGTAACCCATTTTCGACTAATTTTTCGAGGCTAATTAGTAAATGGTTTCCTGCTAGGGCAGAATAAGCTAAGTATGGAGAATTACCGAAACCAGTCGGCCCGATCGGCAATATCTGCCAGACTTGCTGGGAACTCGCGGACAAAAAATCTATAAAATTATATGCTTCTTTACCTAAGTCACCAATGCCGTATTTACTGGGTAGAGATGTTGGGTGTAATAAAATACCGCTAGCTCGGCGATCGAACATAGATCTTTGTCCTTGAATTTTTCTGTAGAGGTTTTGCAAGTTACATTTGCTAATCTTAACAGCTTTTAGAGATTTTACCTAAGTTCGATCGCGATTGCTTTATTCTTGGTTTGCTTTGGCTTCAAAATACTTAATCAATATTTATTGCAAAAGTTCGATCGCCCTGACAAAAATTAAGCTCAAACAAAGACCGATCGAAATTGAAGGTAATAGGGGTTTAAACATTCCGATCGCAATTTTCAAAAGTTGAAAATAGTTTTTTTTCTCACAGACTAGGGTGCTGTAAATATGTAATGCTCCAAAGACAAAAAAGATGGCTGCTAAAGAGTTTTGTGGAGAGGAATAAGTTGGCTCAAGCTGTTTGTTTTTCATTTTCTGTAATTGTTTCCTTTTTAAAGACTAATTTGCGTGAATTTGCTTCGAGGGGTTGGGATTCTTGAATCCACTTTAAATCCAGTAATTTTTCTAAAGTAAATAACAATTTCGAGCGGTCGATCGGTTTAGCTAAAAAAGCATCGCAGCCATTATTGAGACAATTTTGCTGCATATTTTCCGAGACTGATGCGGAAATTACGACAATGGGAATGTTTTTATACTTAGATATTTCTTTAATTTGAAATATCATCGTCAGTCCAGATTTGAGAGGCATTAATACATCGGTAAAAATCAAATCTATATCTTCGTGAGTTTCGAGTAATTCTCTGCCTTCTTTACCATGATGTGCTTCGATGATTTCAAATCCTAGCGGTACGAGCATAGATTTGATTATCAGTCTTACTTCTAGGATATCATCGACTAAAAGAATTTTTCTTTTTTTACCGATATACCCTTTAATATTAACTGAAATGCGAGGTAAATCGGGAATATTAATTTTTTCGACTGTTAATTTAAATTCAAATTTTGACCCTTTACCTAATTCGCTCTCGACGCTTATTTTACCTCCCATAGCGGAGATAATTTGTTGGCTGATGTTCAAACCCAGTCCAGTTCCTCCAGCCGATTCTATTTGGAAAAAAGGAGCGAATATTTTGGGTTTATGTTCTCGACTGATGCCAATTCCAGTATCGATTACTTCAAATTGAAGCGAACAATAATTATCTGCTGAATTATCTGAATTGATAGCAGTTAATTTTAAAGTAACTTGACCGCGATCGGTAAATTTAACGCCGTTGCTCAACAGATTAATTAAAACTTGGCGCAGTCTTTTTTCATCGGTTTTAATAAATTGAGGAATACCATCTAGGGAAGATAATTTTACTGAGACATTTTTCTTTTGACCTTCTAAAAATACCATGTCTACAACTGACCTACATAAAAGATGTAAATTGACAGTTTTAAAATCCAGCTTTAAAGATTCATTTTTTAGTTTATTAAAGTGAAAAATATCGTCCAGCATCGCCAATAAATGCAAGCCACTTTGATTGATAACATTAATTCTGCGCTCTCTCGAATTACCTTCTAAAATTTGTTGGCTGTAACCGACGATCGCATTTAAAGGAGTTTTTAATTCGTGGGTAATTTTGAGTAGAAAATTATCTTTAGCTCGATCTGATTCGCGAGCTTGTTTGAGAGCAATTTGAGTTTTTTGGTGAGCTTCATTTAAAGATTCAGTTCGCTGTTTTACTATACTTTCGAGATGGGAAAGTTGCGATCGCAATTGTTCGGTCATTAAGTTAAAAGAATTAGCTAAAATACCTAATTCATCTTGACGCTTAACCTCGATCTGGCAATCTAAATTCCCCTTACTAACCTCAATTGCTTTGTCAGTTAGATCGCTAATTGGAGCGATCGCGCGAACGGTTAAAAACCAAATAAATAAACCCAACAATATTATCGAGATCGCGCTAAAAATTAACATTAACTCGATAAAATAATGCTCGTCGCCTAAAAATTCGGCTTTTTCCATAACGACAACCACACCCCAACCATTATTGAGTCTGGTACTCTGAGATATCCATTCTTTACCTGCTTCTAAATAAGAAAAATGACTCTCTCCACCCACCAATAAATTTTTAACCGGAGGATAATTAGATAGATTTTTTAAGTCCTTTCCTAACTGATAAGCTGGGTTAGGATGGGCCAAAACATTACCTTGGCGATCGACTAACATTACATAGCCAGTTTTTCCAAATTTGAGATCGCCGAGTTCTTCAGTCATTTGTTTTAACGAGCTACAAATAACCGTTACTCCAACTACTTTTACTTGGGAATTAACTACTTTTGTTCCCATACAAACTGCTAATTTCTTGCTAGTACGTCCCAAAAGAGATTGATATGTAATATCTTCCCCAGACATCGGCCCTGTAAAATATTTTCGATCGCCATAATATTTAAGATCGTTACTATCATTTCGCGCTACATTCCACCCCTCAGTATCGAAAGTCATAGCACGATAAAGATGATTGTAATTATCAACTAATTTTGTTAAAATTAGTTTTTGCCGATCGGGTTGCATGGTAACAATATCGGGTTGTTCTCTTAAGTTTTTTAGGGCTAAAACATTAATTTTGTCCCATTTATTAACGGTAGAAGCGATTAATTTTGTTTCTAAATCGATAATTTCCTCTGTTTTGCTTTGCATCGATTTTTTGGCAATAGATCCAGCTAAGAAAATAGCCAAGGTTACAATGGGAATCACTCCTAATAAAACAAAAAAAGGCAGTTGAAACTTAAGACTGTGATAAAATTTCATGGACATATCAAAAACCTAGCAAGAACTTTTTGGGCAAAATTAGATTAAAACAATTACCCAGCCCCGATCGCGGGGTTACAATAATCTTTTAATTTGCTTTTTTTTAAAACTTTATTAAGCAAGCAAATACTTACACTTATGTCAAGAGAAATAATAAAAAGATTTTGTATTGTTTCTATATATCCTTTTTACCCAATGTTTTTAATAATGTCTTTATATTTAGGTTA
>CAYWIH010000173.1:0-8379 GCA_964458305.1 uncultured bacterium
GCGATCGTCAATAACCTTTATCAAACGATCGAATAAAGATTCCTATTATTTATTTTTATTTTATTTTAAACAGTTAAAGTATTTATTATTATGTAACTATTACTTTGTAAGCATTATTACTTATTCAAGTTAATTAAAATTTTAATCTTTTTCTCATTTATCGGCTACGACTATATAAATATTTCTAGAAAATTAAGGTGAGAATATGAAGTACAAACAAATTCTATTTTCAGGCATGTTAACTGCCACTATCGGAATAATAGTTGGGATAACGATCGAGGAAATGACTAATAATAAATACAAAAATAAACTATATCAAAGTATCTACGAGCAATTAGCTTTAGTTGGGGGAGTAGTTGGCTCTATTTTAGGTGCTACTCAAGAATCGATCGCCCAGTTTAAAAGACAAAAAGATCTCGAAAAAGAAAACAGGGAATTCAACTTAAACTAAATAATAGCAGTATCGTTAAGTTTAATAGATCTAAAAAATCTGGCTCGATCTCAGCTTTAGGCTATATTTTAATAAAAGTTTCTTGAATAAATCTTATGACAATTTGGGTAAACGAACAAATCGATCCTTCTGGCTTAGTATATGCTTGCATTGCTTGTTGCGATGAGAAAATGGCTAAAGATTGTCATCAAAATTGGCAAGAAAACTTAACTGAAAGGCAAAAACAAGAAGGCTGGGTTGCTAATTTGCGATCGGTCGATTCTTGGGATGAAGTTCCTGTAAATGCCCTTAAATTAAATTAAAATTGAACCGAATCAATAATAATAATCGATCGATTTGAAACAGAAGCAGGATTGCTATTTAAATTATATTTAGCAATCCCCGATCGAGCTTTAAAAAGGTATTTTGTTAGCTAATTCCGGCTAAAGTGGCTTCTTTTTTATCTTTAACTCTTTCTCCTATTAATTTCATTTTTACCCCATTAGCAGGGGCTAAAGTTACGCCGCGACGTGCTGGTTTTTCTGGTTTATTGTTCGCTAAAGTTAGTTCGTATTTAGAAATAATGGTTGCTAAAACTAACTTTAATTCTAGTTCCGCTAAAGCATAACCCAGACAACGACGTATCCCACCACCAAAAGGCATAAATTCATTGGGAGAATATTGTCTTTCTAAAAATCTTTCTGGTTTGAATTGTTTTGGTTCGGGATATAAATCTTCGCGGTGATGGGTTAGATATATACAGCCTTCTATTATTTGACCTGCTTCTAACTGGTATCCTAGTAATTCTACTGGCTCTTGTGCTTCTCTAGCAAAAGTTAAAATTCCGACAGGATAAATACGCAGAGTTTCATTACAAACAGCAGTAAGATATGGCAAACGAGCTATTTCCATCGGATCTGGGTTTTCGCCGAGACTATCTAATTCTTGAAGTAATTTTGCTTTTACTTCTGGCATACTATTAACCCAATATAATCCCCAAGCAAGCGCGCTAGCAGTTGTTTCATGTCCGGCAAATAACATGGTTATTAATTCGTCGCGCAACTCTTTATCTGTCATGGGGTTGCCATCTTCATCGCGAGCGGACATCAATAAAGAAAGAATATCATCTCGATCGCTCAAGTCTTGTTTCCGTCGATCGGCTATTTCTTGATAAAGTAATTTATCAATCTCTTTGCGATCGCGTAAAAATTTTCCCCAAGGACTCCAAGCACCTAAATCTTTTTGCAACCAAGGAAAGAATAAAAATGTAGACGTAAAGGTAGACTCAAATAGATCGCATAAATCAGTTATTTTTTGCTTTAATTTTTCGCTTTTTTCTCCTTCATGCAAACCAAAAACAACCTCTAAAATTACTTGTAAAGATATGGCTTGCATCGCACTTCGAGCAGAAAAAGTTTGACCTATTGTCAAATTATTAATTACTTTTTCGGTTAGTTGACAAATCAGTTCGCTGTAAACTTTAATTCGATCGCCGTGAAAAGGAGGCATTAATAATTTACGTTCTCTTTTGTGGCGATCTCCGTCTAACATCAGTAAAGAACTTGTTCCTACTACTGGCTCTAAAATCTTGCTTTCTTCACCTGGAGAAGTGAATTTTTTTCTGTCGTTGGTTAAAATTTTCTGAATTGCTTGAGGATTATGAACGAAAATTCTACTTCGATCGCCAAATAATTTAGCAGTAAACAGATCGGGAAATTGCTTGACCGCACTTTCCATATAACCCACCGGATCTAAGATCCAGCGCAATCTTTGTAAAAATACTGGATAATTGGGACTCGGGACGACTTTGTTGTTATTAGTCATTTTCTTTTTGCGATTGTATTAATTTTTATTGCTATTTCCTTGACAAATAGGAAATAGCTGTATTTCTATTTTGACTAATTTTTACGTTATTTACTTTCCCCAGCAACCAAATCGGCTTTTTTAGCTTCGCGCAACCCAGTCATAACAATAGGTACGCCATTTGAGGGGGCTGTAGTCAGACCGCGACGCGTTGGTTTAATGGGTTTATTATCGACTAAAGCAAGTTCGTATTTTGCTAAAACTGTTGCGATTACCAGTTTGAGTTCTAACATTCCTAAAGCGTATCCCAAACAAACCCTCACACCGCCACCAAAAGGTATAAATTCGTAGGGGCTATATTGCCTTTCTAAAAATCTTTCTGGTTTGAATTCTTTGGGTTTAGGATATAAATCTTCGCGATGATGGGTTGAATATATAGAAGGGACTAATGATGTTTCTGCTGGGAATTTGTACCCCATTGTTTCAATATCTTTTTTAGCAATTCGAGGAGAAACGATCGGTACTACCGGATAAATTCGCAATATTTCTTGACAAACTGCTGTTAAATATGGCAAACGCGATATTTGAATCGGATCGGGATTTTCCCCTAAACTATCGATTTCTTGCAATAGTTTTTCTTTTACTTGAGGGTATTTAGCCAGCCAATAAAAAGCCCACGCTAAGCTAGTAGCAGTGGTTTCCTGTCCGCCAATCAATAGAGTCATTAATTCATCTTTTAAGCGATCGTCGCTCATTGGCTGACCTTCTTCGTCGGTTGCACACAGCATTAAACTAAGGATATCATCGCCGAGTGTTTCGGGGTTAGCACGTCTTGCTTCGATCTCAGCTTGCAGTAAATTATAAATAGTTTGTTTTTTTCTGATAAAATCGCCCCAAGGACTCCAAGGGCCTAAGTCAACTCGTACAAATTTTAAAAACAGAAAACTCGATCGGGCTGGAGAGTCAACTGTATCTAACCACTCTGCTAGAAGCGGTTTAATTTCTTGATATCTTTTTCCTGCGGATAAACCAAATACAGTTTGCACAATTACATCTAAGGTTATATCTTGCATCGCACGTCTGGCCAGAAATGGTTTATTTACTTCCCACCCAGATGCTACAGTTTTAGTTATTTGACAGATCGTCTCAGCATAAGATTTTACTTTCTCGCCATGAAAAGGTGGCATCAGTAATTTACGTTCTTTTTTATGACGAGATCCATCCATTAATAATATGGAATTATCTCCTATTAATGGAAGAACGACAGTGTTACTTCTTCCAGCATCAAAATCTTTAGCATCGGTATTGAAAATCTTTTGAATGATTCGAGGATCGGATATAAATACCAACGGGGGTAAACCAACCATTCTCAATGTAAACACATCTCCGTATTTCTCGCTACATTCCTCTAGATATTCGTAAGGTCTGGCGATCCAATTAATTAACTGAAATAATGCTGGAGTTTTTGGCCCGTCTGGTAGTTTCATGGTTATACAAAAAAAATTTTGTTGCCATTATTATCTTATTTTCAATTCAGGGCGATCGCTTTTTTTATTTCTCGCAGGCCAGTTTTAATTATAGGTACTCCATTATTTGGTGCGACGCTGAGACCGCGACGTTTTGGTTTGGGAAGGGTTTTATCTACTAATTTCAGTTCGTATTTCGATAATATTGTCGCTGTTACCAGTTTCATTTCTAACATCGCTAAAGCATACCCCAAACAAAGTCTGATTCCGCCCCCAAATGGCATAAACTCATAATTTGCGTACTGACGTTCTAAAAATCTTTCTGGTTTAAATTCTTTGGAATTTGGATATAAATCTTCGCGATGATGGGTTAAATATATAGAAGGTACTAATACAGTTCCTGCCTCGAACTCACGATCGATTAATGTAAATGAAGATTTGGGAATCCGGGGTTGAGAAATAGGAAAAACTGGATAAATTCGCAATACTTCTTGACAAAATGCCGTTAAATATGGTAATTGAGATATTGCGATCGGATCGGGATTTTCCCCCAAACTATCTATTTCTTGTAATAGTTTTTCTTTGACTTCTTTTTTGCGATTAATCCAATAAAAAGCCCAAGTCAAACTAGTAGCTGTAGTTCTATGTCCGGCAATTAAAAGAGTAAGTAATTCGTCTTTTAACCATCGATCGCTCATCGGTTGACCTTCTTCGTCCGTCGCACAAAGCATTAAACTGAGGATATCATCGCCGAGTTTTTCTGGGTTATTTCTGCGATCTTCGATTTCTGCTTGAAGTAGCTCGTCTATTTTTTGTTTGGTTCTGAGAAACTGACCCCAAGGACTCCAAGGGCCTAAGTCTATCTGTAAAAATTTTAAAAATATAAAACTCGATCGGGCTGGAGTTGCTGTTACGCTCGACCAACCTGCTAATAATGGTCTAATTTGTTGGTATCTTTCTCCTTGAGTTAAACCAAATATTGTCTGAATAATTACTTCTAAAGTAATTTGTTCCATCGCTTTAGCTGCCATAAAAGTTTTATCTATTTCCCAGCTAGAAGCAACATTTTCGCTAATTTTACAAATCGATTCGGCATAAGTTTTTACTTTTTCACCATGGAAAGGTGGCATAAGTAATTTACGCTCTTTTTTATGGCGAGATCCGTTTAATAATAATAAAGAATTTTCTCCAAATAAGGAAGAAAGATCGTTATTTTTAGTGCCAACATTAATCTTTTCAGATTGAAACCTAAAAATTTGTTCGATCGCTTGAGGATTGCTGGTACATACTATTGGTTTCTTACTAAATAATTTGACAGTAAAAGTATCTCCATATTCTTGAGCGCATTCTTCTAAATATTCAAAAGGTCTGACGATCCAATTTATTGATTGAATTATAGGATGAACTTTCGGCCCGTCCGGCAATTTTGCAGTCATTTTGATTGTTATTTTGACTATCTTGAGTAATAAAGTCATCTTAAGCCAGATATTTATCTATTTGTCTGGCCAAGTTATTAAGTTTTTTAAAGATTATGGGAATTAATGCGATCTATAATATATTTTTTACTTTTAATAGCTAGTTTGGGATCGCCTCGATTCAAGATTGTCGCAGAAAAATATAGTATTAACTAATAGTCCGATCGATATTTAAGAGGTATTTAAAAAAATGACAGTAGCTAGCGGAAAACCTGCTTTTTGTCAAGGAATCCAATATTTTGGTAAAGAAATAGCAGAATTTGATAAGTACGGTAAAGCAGCAGCGATCGCTGAAGGTCAAAAATCGATCGCCGATCCAACAGATCCGACAGCAGTATTTCAAACTATGTTAGCGGCGGATGCTTTGCGTTATTTAACCCTACAAGTAACGGCTTCAAAAGCTTCTGGACATCCGGGTGGTTTTGCCAGTATTGCTGAAGGAATAGCAGCTTTAGTGATGTTAGGCTACAAAAATATTCTTACAGAAGTCGGACACCACGCCCCAGGATTTTACAGCAATATGTTCCTCGATCGCTCTTTAGAGGATATGGGGATTAAAACAGTAGAACAAATGCGGGAGCGTTTTCGAGAAATGCACGGACTTCTCGGACACCTTTCTGGCTTCATTCCCGGACTTTTAAACCCAGCCGGGCCTTTAGGACAAGGACAGCATTTTGCAATGGCGGGTGCTAAACTACATCCCGGGACGCTTTTCCCGGTGACGATCGGCGATGGTGGTTTGGGCGAACCTTATGTAATGAGCAGTTTCGGTCATTTTAATACGGCTTATCCCAGCGTTACTAATTTCTTGCCTATTTTAGTTTGGAACGGTTACAGCCAAGAACATCACAGCATGGTTTCTACCAAGTCCAACGAGGAAATGATTCAATATTGGCAGGGTAACGGTTTTGAAGAAGTAATTTTAGTCAATGCTAAAGACTACGACGATAGCAACCAACCAGGAGATTATGTCGATAGTACTGCTTTTTCCGTTGCCAAACGTCTCGAATTTACTAAAGCCGTCTTAGAAGCTACAGATAAAGCCGCAAAATCTGCTTTAGGTGGTAAACTAACCGTACTGATCGTCAAACAGCTTAAAGGGGCTGGAGTTCACGCTAAAGGCTCTAAATCTCACAACCTTTATGCTTACCATACTTTAGATAACGAAGATATTGTCACAACTCTCAAAGAAAAAGCTCTAACTCCCGAAGCTTGGCAGTTAGTTAGAACTAACTTCGAACGGGCTGCTGGCGGCCCTGCATCTCACGTTGTCGTCACCGAAAAAGAGTTACCAATACCGGAATTAGGCCAATTACCTTTAGAAGAATTTGAGGTAAAAGGAGATAAAAAAGTAGCGACGACAGCAATGGGAGAAATTATCGCCCATGTCGGTAAAAAAGATCCCAATTTTGTCCTTTCTAACGCCGACGGTAACGCAGCATCGGGAATTAATAACGTCAATATCGCTTTAAAAATCGTTCACCCCACCGTTGACGATCTCTATTTCCAAGGGCCGAAAGGTCAAGTTTACGAACCTTTAAGCGAAGATGCTTGTGCTGGTTTGGCTGCTGCTTTGGCTTTATTTGGTGCGAGAACTTTATGGTGTTCTTACGAGTCTTTTGCGATCAACGGTTTACCAATTTGGCAGACTGTCACCCAAGCAATGGCAGAATTACGTCGTTCTACACCTTCTACAATTACTTTATACACTGCCGGAGCATTAGAGCAAGGTCGTAACGGTTGGACTCACCAACGTCCAGAAATCGAAAATTATTTTGCCGCAATGATGCGTAATGGCAATATTTTCCCCCTCTTCCCTTGCGATGCTAACAGCATTCAAGCTTGTTACGAATATGCTCTAAGCACTAAAAATAAAGGAATTACGATCACCGCAAGTAAAACACCTTTACCAGTGCGATCGACCCTCGAACAAACTCGTCAAGCTTTGCGAGATGGTGGTGTCATACTTCACGAAAGCGAAGGTAAAAAGAAAGTTACTTTCGGAGTTATCGGCGATATGGCTTTAATACCCGTCTTTGATGCTGCCAAACATTTAGAAGATGAAGGGATCGGTGTCAGAATAGTTTCGGTAATTAATCCTCGTCGTTTGTATCGCCCCAGCGATGTTGCTTGGGATAGCGTTTCTCAACCAGACAGCCACTTCTTAGACGATGAAGGTTTCGATCGCCTTTTTGGTGGCGATGCTGTTATTGGCGTTACTGGTGGGGCTAGCGGAATGTTAGAACCAATTATGTTGCGATCGACCGCTAAAAGAGATACTTTTGCTTGGAGACGCGGCGAAACTGCTTCTAGTGCGGGTCAAATTATGGAATTTAACAACATAACCGCAGAAGCTTTGGCAAAACGGGCTAGCGAATTAACAGCTTAAAAGTATTTGTTGGCTGTTGGCTGTTGCTAAGTTAAAAATAAAACTCAAAAACAGCTAACACCAACTAAAAATAGCCAATTTTACCGACTAAAACGATTTCTAATTAAAGGTGCGTAACCAAAAGTAGCATTTGCCATCTGACACCAAATTACAACTGATTTTAGATCGGATACGTCGATCGAATCGGGAATAGGATAGACTTGACTGCCGCTAAATTTCTTTAATTTACCTAAATTTACATAGCTATTAAAGTCTTGATAATTTTGAGGTGGTCTTGCTTGAGTATCTAATAAAACATGAAGGTCGGGCCCTCGATCGCTAGTTGTAAAGGCACTATCTAACTCTAAAAAGTGTTTTCCGTTTCTAGTAACTATTCTTGCTTTTCCTTGGGTGGGAACTTCTGCATTTACAAACGAACCGATGTTTAAAGTTCTATTTTGGGCGATCGCCATCGGAGCTAAATTCGCAGATATAAGCAAAGCTGAAAGACTACTAATAATTAGATTTTTCATTTGTATTGAATTTATTTTTAACCTCAATCGATCGATTAGAAATTACTTTCTTTATCGAGTCATCCCTATAATCGAAGGTCAAACTTAGACAATACTGATTCTTAAATTAGAATCCAATTAGTATTTATATCCTTATCTCAAATAAATACACCAAAATTTATTTTAATTTTAAATAATTTATAATCAAAGATTACAAAAATCGGCACAAATATTATATTGAAAACCCCGACTCAAACCTAGATCGTCTGACCTCTGACCTCTGACCTCTGACCCCTGACCTCTGACCTCTGACCTCTGACCTCTG
>CAYWIH010000174.1:0-8309 GCA_964458305.1 uncultured bacterium
CAGTTTCTCATATCTTAGTTTCTCTTATTTCAGTCTCTCAGATCTTAGTGTCTCAGTTCTCAGTGTCTCTTTTCTCAGTGGCGCAGTTCTCAGTGGCGCAGATCTCAGAGGTGCAGTTCTTAGTTATGCAAATCTCAGCTATGCAGTTCTCAGTCGCGCAGATCTTAGTTATGCAAATCTCAGCTATGCAGTTCTCAGTGGGACAAATTTCAGTCGCGCAGATCTTAGAAATATTAAATGGAATGAAAATATTAATTGGAAAGATGAGATCGGACTAGAAGAAGCTATTAACGTACCAGAAGAATTGAAAAAACAGCTAGGATTAGAATAAAAATAGATCGATCGCTTTTAATAATTAATTAATATTATTTAGATTGCAGTTGTTATTCTTCTGATTTCTGACTTCTGTACTGACGTACCATGGTACGTCCCTACTGTTCTGATTTCTGATTTCTATTTACTATTTTCTCTCTTCCTAGCATTAACCTCAGCTTTGAGACATTTTAATTTATAAGGATCGCAATCTTTGCGCCAATATAATCGATAATTTTTAATAACCGTACAGCGATCTTCTAAACGTGCCAACCAGCCTTTTAAATGACTTATTTCGTGCATATTATCCAACAAACCCCTTTCTTCTTCTTGGCGAGTTAGCTTGGCAAACTTTTCGTAATCGGGATATTCTGAAGTAATTAAAGCATCTTTTTGATGCAAAATTGGCGGATTATCTTCTAAGTCAAAATCTTGATATTTTACTTGCAAATCTCCCAAACCGATCGCCATACTCGTATATAAAATCGGATGAGGTTCGGTATCGAATTCGGGATAATATAAATAGGATATTATCGGCTTTTTGAAATTAAATTTTATTACGTTAGCATCTTCTAAACGTCCGATCGCGCGACTGGCGCAACCTTCATATAACCTCAATAAAGGATCTAATTTTTCTAAAGCACTGACGTGAACTAATAAAGAATTTCTCGCTATTTTCCCGATCGAACTTTGCCGACATAATTCTGCAATCAGATCGAGATCTCCGACATCAAATAACATTTCATCGGCCAGATCCGAAGCGGTTTTATAATTACCAAATAATGCTTTAATATCTTCTTTGATTTGCGGCGGTAATTTTCTTACTGTCGGACGACGATCGAAAGTACTTAATGCCAAATAAAGTATAATTTCAGCGCGACGTTTTTGCGCGATCGCTTGCCATTCTTTTTCATCTGTCACTTGCAATACCACCTTAAAAGCGCGACGAAAACTGCCAAATTCTGCTTTTATTTTTGCTTCTATTTCTGTTGCTAATTCTTTTTTTGCTGGCAATCTGCCCCTTTTTGTCATAAAATCCATTAAGGGTGATAAAATTTCCTGATATTCTTCAAAATTTTTTCCTTGACTTTTTACCCTCGGCGTGTATTCGCGGGAGTGGAAGCGGGAAACTCGGTAATTTTGGGCGATCGACGGATCTTTAAATGCGAAATAAATTCCCAAACCTGCAGGGATAGAATCGACATTGAGGACGCGATCGATGTATGTTTTTAGTTCTTGTTGGTGGTAATATTTTTGGAAAGTATTGCGGGAGGTAATTATCCCATCCCCATAAATTACCATACCTCTTCTGAGGTCTTCGATCGAGACTTGGGCCGAGACGATTAAGACGCGATCGGCTAATTGCCAAGCTTGTTTTAAGGCTTTTTCTCTTTCTTCGAGATTTTCGATAACATTAATTACATAGCCGATGTTAACAATATCGGCATTATTGAGTTGATTGTCGGGAAAATAGTGAGGATCCCATCCCGAACTTGAAAAACCTTTTTTTGCTATTCTAGTGACATCACCACCGTAACCGCAACCATAGTCGAAAAAAGTAATCCCCTCTTCAAATAAACCAGCATCTAGACCCAAACGCACCGGACGAGATAATTGTTTACGAACTATAGCTGCTTTGTGACGTTCGATGCGAATATCTATTTTATTATTTTTAGTAGGGTCGATCGGACAGATCGATCGATGTCCTTGAAAAGCTATTCCCCTTCTTTTTAAACGATATTCCCATTCGTTACGATTGCCAATAAAACGAGAATCGTCTAGTAAACCTAAAGCTACTTCAAATTTAGTTAATTGTGCAAATTCTGCGTATAAAGGATAATCGGGAGTGACAAAAGTTTCTTTGCGATGGAGAATGGGAGGATTATCGGCTTTAGTGTAGTCCCATTTTTTTACTTCGAGACTGTTAAGATCGACGACGATGCTGTATTCTAATGCTGGATGAGGATCGCGATCGAATTCGGGATAAGAAAGATAAGATATTTTAGCTTTATCGAAACTGAATTTTACTATCGTTGCTGCATCTAAATCTATTTTGGCAGTTCTGGCTCTTTTTTCGTAATCTTGTAAAGTCTCGTGGAGATTTGCGATTGCAGTAGTATGGACGTAGAGAGCGTTAGGTAAAAGTTTACCGATCCTACTATTTTGACAAAGATCGGCTATTTCAGTAACATCTATTCTGGTTGCTATCTCCGATCTATCCATTTTCGCGCGATCGCTCCTAGCCTGCTATCTACTTTACTACGAAACTCGCTCTCGATCGATCTGGTATTTAAATTTATATACATCCGCGATCGGAGGATAAACATTTTGTCGGTTGACATCTATTATTTCATTTTCTGTAAAAGTATCCTCGCTAACAGATTTTAATTCTAAAATGCGATCGAGATCGTCAATTGCTCGATCTATTTGGCCGATTTTGTGCCATAATTTTGCTCTTTGATAGTAAGTATAAGTATTTTCGGGATTGATGCGAACTGAAGCATCGTAATCGGCAATTGCTTTATCTATCTCGCCTATTTTAGTCAAAAGTTCGGCTCTCATCGTATATTTATAGGCATTGAGATCGCGATTGTTGCGGATAAATTGATTGAGATTGAGAATTTCTGTTTTGATATCTAATAATTTTTGTTGGGGTATGAGCTTTTCCCTGAGTTGATAAACTTCTTTGAGGGTAACGTTGGTATTGTTAGCTCCATAAATTAAATAGCCGTAATTATCCCCTTCTCCACCGTAAATAATATTACCGTCGATACTGTCTGGTTTGGCCGTTTTAATTGCTAAAATGCGATCGAGATCGGCAATAGCTTTATTTATCTGACCTTGTTCGAGCCATAATTTAGCTCTTTGATAGTATATTTCGATATCTTGGGGGTTAATGTCGATCGATTCGCTGTAGTCGAAAATTGCTCGATCGATATTACCTACTTTAATCCATAATTTTGCCCGTAAATTGTAAACATAAGTATCTTTATCGAGATTGTGGTGAATCGATTCGGTAAAATCTGAAATAGCAGATCTAATATCGCCCCTTTTTTGTTTGGCAGTACCTCGCAAGCGATAAATCTCTTTAAGATCGGGAAAATTATTATCGGCTTTGGCTGTTTTGAGAGCGATAATGCGATCGTAATCGGCAATTGCTCGATCTGTTTCTTCTAATTTAGTCCACAAACAAGAGCGTAAATAATAGACGTAAGCATCGTGAGGATTTGCGGCGATCGAATCGGTATAATCGGCAATTGCTCCGGGAAAATCTTCAAGTCCTTCTTTAATATTACCTCTATAAAAATAGCCTAAAGCAGGATCGATTTGAATTGCTCGATCGAGATCTAATTTAGCTTCTTCATCCCGACCCATTTTACCAAGAATCATGCTGCGAACGACCCGAGCGTAAAAATGACGGGGATTTAATTCGATAATGCGATTGTAATCCGATAATGCCCCCTTTAAATCTTCTAATTCTATTTCCAACAAACCAGCACGACCGTGATAGGCATCGATATAATTAGGATTGAAAGCGATCGCGCGAGTATAATCGGATATTGCTGCTTCTATTTTGCCCGAACGAGTATTAAAATAAGCTCGATAATAATATTCTTCGGCATTTTTCGGTTGAATGCTAAGTAAGCGATCGTAATCTTGATAATCTTTATATTTAAGAATATTAAGAGCTTTACTGCAATAATAGTAAGTTTCCAGGTCGCGATCGCTTAATTCTGTTATTTTCTGAAAATCCTTTTTAGCCGCACTTTTTTCTTCTAATTTTTGATGAGCGACTGCGCGATTATAATAATATTTAGCCTTAAAAGCGAGATTAATGGCGCGATCGAAGCTTGCTAAAGCCTTTTCAAATTTAGACGCGCTCAAATAAACTTTTCCTTGCAAATTGTATATTTCTCCGTTGCGAGGATCTAAACGAAGATATTGCTTTATATAATAGATTGCCTTTTTATTATTTCCTCGATAGTAACTATCTCTAGCTTGGGCGTATAAATTTTCTAAGATCATGACTTTTGCTTGGAAATAGTTCGCGGCTCTTCGACTGAATCTTAACTTTATCTTAAAACGTAATTCGCGATCGGTAACAATAACTTTTTAACCGAGCAAAAGTTTCATAAAACTTCTTCTTTATAAACAGGAAGCAGTCTCGATCTGCTTCCATAGTTTTACAGTTTAAAAATCTGCATTCAAAGGAGTGCGAGGAAAAGGAATGACATCGCGAATATTAGCCATTCCCGTCATAAACTGAACCACTCTTTCAAAACCCAAACCAAAACCAGCGTGGGGTACAGTACCGTAGCGACGCAAATCTAAATACCACCATAATTCTTCGGGAGGAATCTCGCAATCGAGCATTCTTTTTTCTAGTACGTCCAAACGTTCTTCTCTTTGAGATCCGCCGATAATTTCTCCTATTTTAGGAGCTAAAACATCCATAGCTGCGACAGTTTTATTATCGTCATTCAAACGCATATAAAAAGCTTTAATTTCTACCGGATAATCGGTAACAATGACAGGTTTTTTAAATAATTTTTCTGCCAAATAGCGTTCGTGTTCCGATTGTAAATCCAGACCCCATTCTACGGGAAATTCAAATTTTAGATCGCTTTTTTCTAGCAAATCGATCGCTTCTGTATAACTAATTCGCTCGAATTCGTTGTTAATAATATTATCCGCCGTTGCCAAAACAGAATTATCGATCCGTTTATTGAAAAATTCCATATCTTCCGGGCAAGTTTCTAGAACGTATTTAAAAATATATTTTAGAAACTCTTCAGCCAAATCGCGATCGCCAACAATATCGCAAAAAGCCATTTCCGGTTCGACCATCCAAAACTCTGCTAAATGTCGAGAAGTATTTGAATTTTCGGCGCGAAAAGTAGGGCCGAAAGTATAGACATTTTGAAAAGCCATCGCCATTACTTCGGCTTGTAACTGTCCGCTAACTGTTAAATAAGCTTGACGACCAAAAAAATCGCGCTCGAAATCTATTTGGGATTTATCTTCTTTTTTTGGAGCATTTTTTAAGTCAAAATTAGTAACAGTAAATAATTCTCCAGCCCCTTCACAATCGTTAGCAGTAATAATAGGAGTATGAACCCAAATAAAACCCTTATCTTGAAAAAACTGATGTATTGCGGTAGCACAAACATTGCGAACCCGCATCACAGCACCTATAGTATTAGTACGCGATCGAAGATGGGCGATCGTCCGTAAAAATTCAAAAGAGTGGCGTTTTTTTTGTAAAGGATAGGTATCTGGGTCGGCATCGCCATATACTGTAACTGAAGAGGCTTTTAATTCGATACGTTGTCCTTTTCCTGGAGATGGTGCTAAAGTACCTTCTACTTCGACAGATGCCCCGGTATTGAGATTTTTGAGTATAGTTTCGTAATTTGGCAGCTCTGCGTCTAAAATGACTTGCAATCCCGACATGGATGAGCCATCATTGACTTCTATAAAAGCAAATCCTTTTTGCTCTCTTTTCGTCCTTACCCATCCCTGGATGGTAGTTTTTTCTTCTGGTTTTCCTTGTTTGAGTATTTCTACTATGCGTCGAGTCATTATCGGGTTATTTAGATCGATTAGTTAGCATTTTATTTTATATTTTTTATCCAACTAAACAAAAAAAGCAAACAGTAAGTAAAAAGCGGCTACGCTCAATTGTAGAATAGTTATTGGTATGCCGTAACTCGAGAAAGTTTTAAAAGAAATCGACTTGCCGTTTAGTTCTGCAATTCCTGCAGCAACAATATTAGAAGAAGCTCCCATTAAAGTGGCATTTCCTCCCAAGGTAGCACCGAACATCATGGCATAAAATAACGGCAAAATTTCAGCAGGTAACTGTCCTTCAAAGCCGGGAGATAAAACCGACTCACTTACAAAACCAACATTAACTAAATATTGTTTGAGTAAAGGAAGCATTGCCACCACTAAAGTAATGTTGGGTAAGAAGCTAGATAGCAGGCCGACCAAAAAAAGTATGATAAAAGTTCCTAAGATAATATTTTGTCCTAAAACTACTGCCAAAAATCCCGATAAAAGATCGATCGCGCCAGTTTTTTCCAAGCCACCAATTAAGACAAAAGTACAAGCAAAAAATAATAAAGTACTCCAGTCTACATCTCGCAAAATATTATTCACAGAATCTATTTTACTGCGATCGGCTAAAAGCAAAGCCAAAGCAGCCCCCAATAAAGCAACTGTAGCCGGAGAAATTGGTACTGGTAATAATTCTCCGATGATAAAAAATACTAAAACTAAAAATACAATTAGTCCCCCTAATATTAAAACTCGGGGATGGTTAATTTGAGGATGGGGCAGTTTTTTAAAGTTAGATTGAGATAGTTTAGTCCGCCAGATTTTGCGAAATAAAATAGGTATCGTCAACAATACTGCTAAAATAGCTATTACTCCAGCAAAACTTAATTTTAATAAGTAATCTATAAAACTAATATTAACCGCATCTCCAACCAAAAAAGTAGCCGGATCGCCAACTATTGTTAACAATCCCGCACTATTAGCCACAATAACTAAAAGAACCAATAAAGGTACGAAATCTATCCCTATTTCTTCGGCAATTGTCGGAATTAAAGGGCCTAATAACATTACCGTAGTAGCATTAGGTAAAATAGCACAAATTGGCACGGTAATCGCTACAATTAATAATAATAACCGCTTGCCTTCTCCTCTGGCTAAAAATACTATTTCCGTAGCTAAATAGTCAAATATTTTGGTGGGTTCAAACGACCTCACTAAGACCATAATTCCAAAGAATAAAGCTAAGGTAGAATAACTTTCGCTGATATATTGAAAAGCTTCTGTCAAAGTCAAAATATGGGCAAAAACTAAAATTAACGACCCTAGAAAAGCAGCTACAGTTAAATGTAACCTTTCGGTGGCGATCGCAATTATTACGGCGATAAAAGTTAAGGCAGCAACAACGGTCGGCAAATTTTTTATTAACTCCATTTATAAGCAAATTTAGGAAAGCACTTTAAAATGCCTTCCTCTTTTAAGAACCGATCGAATTTTACTGCTATTTTAGGGATTTTGAAAAATTTTTTTGTTCTCTTCTAAAATGCTCGTTTCATCATTTTGAGAATTGAGTTCGTCCGATTCGCTCGGATAATTATCTGGAACTAGATCGGGTAAAGGAGTAACCTGTTGGTTGAGTAACTCAATTTGTTCGCGAAGATTAGCAATTTCATTTTCAAGAGAATCGATTTGTAAAGAAGAGACTTGTTCGCTTAATTGCTCTTGTCGATCTTTAAGATCCCTCAAATTATAATTTATTAGCATCCCCGTCAGTACGATCGCCACTGTCAAAAAAGCTCCTAATGTTAAAAGCGATCGATTAAGTTTCTTTTTCAGTCTTTCTATTTCTAGGCGATCTCTTGTTGTTTTTTGGCCAGCAAATTCTCTCAACTCGCGAACTTCTCGAGCTATTTCATCTAAAGTTTGCTTGCTGTCAATTTCAGGAAAAATCACTGAATTATCAGCCACAGTTTAAGTTAACTCCTATGGATAGTTTGTTTTTATTCGTAAGATTCTTTTTCTTTTGAATTGTCATTGTCTAAAGGTTGTTCTTGAGGAGGCGAAGAATTATCCGAAGGATTTTCTGGGGGACTTTCACAGCCAGTTAAGGAAAAAGAAAAGATAATAGTCGCTAAAATAGGAACGATTGTAAAGCTTCTTTTCATGATATTTTTCCGCGGTTTTGATTTACCTAGTTTTTTTAGGTTTAGAAATACCTCTCCCCCTAAAGAGAGCGGTGTTTTTTACTAATTGAGGCTAAAAGTTTCTTTGGATTAAAAAGCTGTTTTCTGTGACGAGCTTTTTGACCCGTAAATTTATTCTAGAGAAAATTGAGATATTTGGGTGAAATTATTTTCTGCGATAAAAAAGTTTAATTTAACCAAAATTTTCAAGACACTAGATCTAGTGTTGTTTTTAAACCGATCGCCTATTTTCAAGGG
>CAYWIH010000175.1:0-8247 GCA_964458305.1 uncultured bacterium
TCTGCGATCGCTTTAGGAACGCCAGAAGTTAAAATTTCGTGACCGTTTTCTGTTACTAAGAGATCGTCTTCAATTCTAATCCCAATACCGCGCCATTTTTCGGGAATTTCTGGTTGTCCTTCGGCTGGTTTAATATCGGGTGCGATATAAATACCCGGTTCTACTGTTAAAATATGTCCTGGCTGTAAAATTTGCCAAGAATCTGCACCATTTTTATATCCTCCAGCATCGTGAACGTCTAAACCCAACCAATGTCCGGTTTTGTGCATATAAAAGGGCTTATATTTCTCTTCTTTAATTATTTCTTCGATCTCCCCAACTAACAAGCCCAGATCCATCAATCCTTCGACTAAAACCCTGACAGCAGTTTCGTGAAATTGAACGTAAGGATTACCTGGTTTGACAGCTTCGATCGCTTTTAATTGGGCTTCTAAGACGATTTCGTAGATTGTTTTTTGTTCGGGGGTAAATTTACCGTTCACCGGAAAAGTACGGGTAATATCGCCATTGTAATAGCCGTAGGAACAACCAGCATCGATCAGTAGCAGATCGTTTTCTTCCATCTGGCGATCGTTCTCGATGTAATGTAAAATGCAGGCATTCGCTCCTGAAGCGACGATCGAAGGATATGACGGCCCGATCCCTCCTTGTTGGCGAAAGATGTATTCTATTTCTGCTTGGACTTGATATTCGTAAATTCCTGGTTTAGCATACTGTCTAGCGCGGTTGTGTGCTGCTGCTGATATTGCACCAGCTTTCCGCATCATTTCTATTTCGGCAGCACTTTTAACTTGTCTTTGGGGATGAATTATTAAGTTAGTATCTTCGATAGCTGTTGCTGCGTAACCGTTTTTAGGATAAAGGGCGATCGATCTTTGCCAGAAACCGAGTATTTTATGATTAAAGTCGCGATCGCGTCCGAAATGATAGTAAATGCGATCGGCTTTTTCGATATATTGAAATAATTTCTCGTCTAATTCTGCAATAGAATAGGCTTCATCCGCACCATATTCTGTTTTTGCTGCTTCTACTCCGACCCTGTAACCCGTCCAAGTTTCTTTTTCTGGATCTTTGGGTTGTACGAACAGTATAAAACGATTTTCTTCGCGATCGGGGGCGAGTACGGCTACGGCTTCGGGTTCGTTAAAGCCTGTAAGATAGAAAAAATCGCTATCTTGACGAAATATATACTCTACATCATTGTGCATTGTAGCAGTCGGGGCACTGCGAAAAATAGCCGTTCCGTTGCCAATTTTTTCCATCAATTTTTCCCGACGTTGACGGTATTCTGTTCTTGATATGCCCATTTTTTCTTACTATTACCAGCTTTTTTTATATTGTAAGGACGTTTCATATTTACGGACGTACCATGGTACGTCTTTACCGATCTGCAATAGGTTCGCCTTCTGTTATTTTTAAAGGTATTACCCCAGCCCAAACTGGTATATTAAGATCGGCTTCGTCGTCTTTTGGCGGCCCGGATCGTATTTTAGCCGATGCTTCTACTATCGGTATGGATAAGACTGTAGTTGCGGCTAACTCTTGAGGTTTGGGGGGACGAATTTTATCCCATCTTCCGGGTACAATATGCTCTGTAAAGGCCCGTAATGCTGCTATTTTTGCCTCTTCTGCTACCACTAAAGACGCTTTACCAAATATTACCACCGATCGATAGTTCATCGAATGATGAAAGGCAGATCTTGCCAAGACTAAACCATCTAACAGGGTAACGGTAATACAAACATCTACCCCAGTTTGGAGGGTTTTCATCATCCGCGATACTTTCGATCCGTGAACGTACAGTTTGTCTTCTATTCTCCCATAAGCCGTCGGAATGACATATGGTTGTCCTTCGACTGTAAACCCGACATGACACACTTTTGCTTCGTCTAATATTTGGTAAACTATTTCTCGATCGTAATGTCCTCTTTTTTTGACTCTTTTTAGTTGCGATCGCTTTGTCGGTGTTAACTCTGTCATAGTCTTTTTCAGAACTTCGATCGTTAAGTTACCTAGTTTATTGGTCTAATACAAGTGCCAATTTTTAATAAAATTACCAGTCCAGTTTGGGTGAGGTCAGAGGTCAGTAGGGACGTACCATGGTACGTCGGTACAGAGGTCAGAGGTCAGAGAGGTTTGCGATCGTACGTTGAGTAAATTACATGAATTGCTCTTTTTTACCTATCGTTCGTGAATAAATTACATGAATCGTCCTAAGAGAAGTTATACCGATCGGCAACTTGAAAGAAAAAATATCCGAGCGACATTCTCCCCTCTCCTCGTCTCCCCTCTCCCTCTCTCTTTTTACCAAGGTAAAACTTGACCGTTAGAATGCCAAAAAGTGCCAGTATTTTCTAAATTTAATTCTTCGATTCTTGCTAACAATCCGGTGACTGCTTCTGTAGTAGAAATACCGTTAAAATTGGTCATTCTAGTTTTTACTAAACCTGGGTGTAAAATAGCGACGGGAATTTGTTTTGGTTTGAGATCTACAGCTAAAGATTTTCCTGCCATAGAAAGAGCAACTTTTGACATTCGATAGCCGTAAGAACTGCCGGATGTATTATCGTCGATCGATGCCATTCTGCTAGTAATAATTGCTATTTTAGAACCGGATTTTAAGTTAGGTAATAATGCTTTAGTTACTCGCAAAGCTCCTAAAGAATTAATATTAAATTGATGCAAAATATCGTTAAAGTCTAAAGTTTCTAAAGTGTTTCTAGAATGAATTCCGGCATTATTAATTAAAACGTCGATCGCCACACCTTCTAAACGTTCTTTTAAAACTGCGATCGATTCGTCATTACCAATATCTACCCCATCTTCTATTCTTACTGCTAAATTTGCTAATTCTGGAGATTTTTCGCGACAAACAGCAATTACATCATTTCCCGAATCTTTTAATTGGCGACAAAATTCTAAACCAATACCGCGATTTGCACCCGTAATTAAATAAGTAACCATTTTCAAGTTTATTTTATTTACAAGAGTATATTATAAATTAAATAATGATTTTAGCGAGTATAAATCGAGCAAAGTCAAATAATTGAAATCTAATAGAGCGATCCAATCTCTCTAAGAAGATTAAATACAATTACTAAAATAATAAATAGTATGGAATTAATCATTTCTCTGCATAAAAAAGATTTACCTTTACACCGCCAAATATATCAAGAAATACGGGATTTAATTTTGAGTGGAAATTTAAAATCTGGACAGCGTTTACCTTCGACTAGAATTTTAGCAAAAACTTTGTCCGTATCTAGAGCTACAGTTACTCAAAGTTACGAACAATTATTTAGTGAAGGATATTTAGAAACCCGTCAAGGTGCAGGAACTTATGTATGTTCTCAACTTCCCGACGATCTCCTAAAAACAGTAAAAAAAGCAAAATATACTCAAAAAATAAATGCAAATAAATTACCGTCACTATCAAATTATGCTCTAAATATACAAAAAAACGAGCGATTAAATAGTTTAATAAATCCAGATCTATCCAGATCTAAAAATATAAAGATTAGCTTTGAATTTGGATCTCCCGCACTGGATCGCTTTACTTGGAAACAATGGCAAAAATTAATTTCACAAAGTTCTAAAACAGAAAATATAGCAATTTGGGACTATAATAGAAACCCTTTCGGATATCAACCTTTACGAAAAGCAATTGCAGAATATTTAATTAGATCTCGGGCTGTAAATTGTAATAGCGATCGCATTATTATTGTCAACGGATCTCAGCAAGCATTAGATTTAATTACGCGAATTTTTGTCGATCGCGGCGATAATATTGCAATGGAAGATCCGGGTTATTTAGGTGCTAGAGATGCTTTTTTAGCGGGAGGAGCGAATATTTTACCGCTTCGGGTAGACGAAGAAGGAATGAGCTTAGAACTTTTAAAAAATACCAATAAAATTACGCCCAAATTAATTCACGTCACACCATCCCATCAGTTTCCGACAGGGGTAGTTTTATCTTTACCTAGAAGACTGGAATTATTAGAGCTGGCTAAAAATATTGGGACGATAATTATTGAAGATGATTATGATAGTGAATTTCGTTATTCTAGCCGACCAATTCCCGCTTTACAAGGATTAGATCGCAATAATTCTGTTATTTATGTCGGTACTTTTTCTAAAATTATGTTTCCAGCATTGCGACTCGGTTATTTAGTAGTTCCTGAAAATTTAGTTGATATCTTTGCTAAAGTAAAATGGTTGAGCGATAGAAGATCTTCAATCTTAGAACAACTAGCTTTAACTGATTTTATCGATCGCGGTTATTTAGAATCTCATTTGCGAAAAATGCGAACATTATACGATCGCAGAAGACAAGTTTTAATCGGATCGATCGAACGATATTTAGGCAATAAAGTTACAATTTTAGGGGCAAATGCAGGCATACATTTAATGGTTCGTTTTACTACTTCTTTAAGCGATCGAGATATTATCGAGCGAGCCGCTAAACTGGGAGTAAAATTAGTTAGTACCGCAAAATATTACTGGCAAAAATCGCGATCGGGTGAATTCGTTCTCGGTTATGCTAACTTAAATGAAAATGCGATCGAAGCAGGTATCAAAAAATTAGCGATCGTCTTAACAGAAAAATAGATAGAATTAATTCTCGTGTTTGACTCGTTCAAAATTACTCATTTTGCGATCTTTAATCGTAAAAGCAGCCAATAAATTTTTGTTAACCCAAATTTTGATTTTATTAGCCAATCGCAGCGCGATCGCTGGTTGTTCTATTAATGACTCTGCAGCTACAATTTTAAGTGCGGTTTCTGTTTCTAGACAGCGAATATGTAAAACTCCCCACCATCTTGAAACTTTACATTCTGCTATAGGTGCTAACTTTTGTAACTCTTTTGTATCTTCTCTCCAAAAGTCCCAAATTAGTTGGGTTAGTTGGTTTGCTTTTTTCATTTTTTCCAACCTCCTTACCTATCTTACTCTTCTGTATTCGAGGAAAAATCGGAATTTTCTGGAGTTTTTGTGCTTTTCAGAAGATTCGGACAGATATTATATAAAATAGCTTTTTCCCTCCAATAAAATCTTATTGAGAGCGGCAACCTTTGCTGTAAAAATATTTACGTCTATACTAATAAGCTAGCAAATTCAGTTTATACGGAAACAAAATAATACATAACTTAACCAAACCCAGTTTATGGTAAATAAATGTAAAATCAAATTTATAATTTTTTCCAAAGTTTATTAGAATATCGGTAAATAAAAATTTTAGATTGTCAGTAGCAAAATTTTAGGAAATATCTCAAGATATTTTCGATCGCTCGATCGCGGGCAAAAAAATAAGATCGAATAAAAACAAAATTTAGACGATATAACCTGACGATCTTCAGTTATTTTATCGGGAGAAATCGCAGCAAATGCCTACTTTTAAAAAACCAGATTTAAACGATCCTAAATTACTTGCCAAACTCGCTAAAGGTATGGGTCATAATTATTATGGCGAACCTGCTTGGCCTAACGATATTTTGTATATATTTCCCGTTACTATTCTCGGAATTATTGGATTAATAGTCGGTCTATCAGTACTCGATCCGGCTATAATTGGCGAACCAGCTAATCCTTTCGCCACACCTCAAGAAATCCTTCCAGAATGGTATTTTTATCCGGTATATCAAATCCTCCGTATCGTACCCAATAAATTATTAGGAATAATAATGATGGTAGCAATTCCTATAGTAGGATTTTTAATACCTTTTATAGACAACGGAAATCAACGACAAAATCCCTTACTTCGTCCGGTAGCTACTAGTATTTTCTTATTTGGAACTATTGTAGCTATTTGGTTGGGAATTGGGGCGACAATGCCGATCGATAAAGCTATAACTTTCGGTTTATTTTAAACAAAATAAAAACCTAAGTTCGATCGCATTAATTTCTTTATTCTTATCAATTTTCTCTCTGCATTTTCGAGTTTGCTATTGAAGCAAGATTTGGTTTAGCAATTTTTTGATTTGACCTCGATCGAAATTATTTTATCAAAATCGATCTATTAAATGAGTGTTATAATATGTTAATTTGATTTTATCGTTTTAGGTTGACTCTAATGTTACTTGCACCAACAGAAACAAAAATGTGGGAGAAATCTTCTTTAAAAAATCAAGATTCAAAGATGACAGATGAAGAAATTAACGCTAAATACGATAAAGGTTCGCAAAGAATACTCACTGAAATAAATCGTGAAAAATTGCCTAGTTTCGCCGATTCATTGCAAAAGCCAGATTATATGGATGTGAGTCCATTTTATCAAAGAAGGTTGCGTTGGGATCAAAAGAAACAATCCCAGCTTATCGAATCATTTTTAATTAATATTCCCGTTCCACCAATTATTCTTTATGAAAAAGATTATAATTCCTACGAAGTGATGGACGGACAACAGAGAATTACTGCTATCCGTGACTTTTATCAAAATAAATTAGCACTTACTGAACTCAAACTATGGTCAGAATTAAATGGACGCACTTATCAAGAATTACCTGCAAAAATTAAAGCTGGGATCGATCGACGTTCGATATCTTCTATTGTTGTAATTACAGAGTCTACAACCGATCCAGAAGAGGCTTTTTTTTTAAAGCAAATTACTTTTGAAAGACTGAATACTGGAGGTATTGCTTTAAGCAAGCAAGAAGTACGTAACTGTATATACTCCGGTAAATTTAATCAGCTTCTTTTTCAACTAGCGAGAAACGATATATTTGTTAAAGCTTGGAATATACCAATAGATAATCCCGAGGAATTAGCGAAGAATAAGTTGTATAAAAAAATGGAAGATGTCGAATTGATTCTCCGCTTTTTTGCTTTACGTCATACTAAAGAGTTTCGCCAAGGACTTGAAGGATTTCTTAATTTATATATGATGAAAAGTTTGAAATTTTCTGATGAGGATCTAAAAATACTTGAAGATATATTTATTAAGACTATAAATTTAGCGCATCAAATTTATGAAGAAAATTTATTTAAACCTTTCGATCCAAAATTAAATACTTGGAAAGATAAAGCCTATAAAGCATATTATGAAGCAGTTATGGTTGGCTTAAGTCGTCATTTAAAAAATGAAGATTTATTATTAAAGCAAAAGTCACAAATTATAGAAGAGACTAAAAATCTTTTCAAGCAGGACAAATCAACACTATTTACAGGTTCTGGAAAAACTAAAGCGGATCTTCAAGAAAGAATAGGATTATTCGATAATATGCTTGCTGAAGTCATCGCGGAGTAAATTGCGGTGTATCAACAGTTTATAGTTAAAGCTAAAGAAGAGATCTCTACTGTTCGCTCTATTATTAAAACTAATGAAAATATAAGAAATTTGATTTCAAAAAGTGGCGATCGATCTTGTTCTAAAGAATATATCAAAATTATTGAAAACCTGAAGAGTGACATTCCTAAAACTAAAGATTGGATAAGATACGATCATTGTTTTGCTGTTACTCAACTATATGCTATTTATGAAAATTTTGTTGAAAATTTAATTGGTGATTGGCTTATAGTTTTGCCAAAATTATTTGTAAGCTATTCCGAACTAGATGAAAGAATACAAAACACTCATAGAGTTGGTATAGGAAGATTATTAATCGATCTCAATAAAAATAGATACGAGCATCTTTCTATCGATCGAGTTATTTCTAGTTTAAATGACGGAATAAGTAATGAAAAACAATACGAGTTACTCCCAGAGGCTTTTCTTTTTCACGAGCAAAATTTACGTAGAGAAATTTTAGAAAAATTGTTAGCTGATGCTGGTATTGATAATACCTGGACTTGGGTAGAAAAACACAGAAATATTAAAAATTTTGTGGAAGAGATTAGAGGTAGCGAAAATACAGCAGAAGGTGAACTTAATGAACTGATTAGTTATCGAAATGAAGCAGCACATGGAGCAGAAATGAATAATGTTTTACGTCTAAAGCCACTACTAGAATTATGTGATTTTGTAGAAAGTTTCTGTCAGGCACTTGTGGAGTTATTCGCCTATAAAACACGATCGAATGTCAAGAGAAAGTTGGTAAGGCAACAAAAGTCGGTAAAATCACAGAATGGTTCAAAAAACCGCAAGCAGGTGTAGCCAAAGTAGAAAAAGTAACTTTATCGGTTGGATGCAATCTTTTTTTAGTAAGCAAAAGTCTTGCTTACTGTCAATCTGTCACTGTTCAAACTATTAAAATTAATGACAAATCAGAAACAGAAATAGAAGCAATAACAGAAATGGAAGTGGGTTTAAAG
>CAYWIH010000176.1:0-8204 GCA_964458305.1 uncultured bacterium
GTTTCTCGATGTATGGTATTTTCTGCTTCGGTTTTTTCTGGTTTTGAAGCAAACACAATTAATTTGGTTGATAAAGGTTTTAAAGAATTTATTTTAGAAGCGAGGATAGTATTGTTAAACATATCTAATTCTAAAAAAGCTAATTGATAGGGAAGATCGCGATCGGCTGCTAATTGCAAAGCTTTGAGAAACTCCCAAGAATTAGTAGCGCGATCGACTTCTAGTCCCCAATTAGAAGCATAATACTGTAGTAGCTGACAATTAGTAGATCCCGATCCCCCAACTAACAACCTTATCCCGACTAAAGAAGGATCTTTACAGGTTATTTCTTGAGTTGTGGTTACCTTTGTAAAAGGAACAGTAAACCAAAAAGTAGAACCTACACCTAAAATACTTTGTACGCCGATTTTACCGTTCATTAATTCTACCAATTGCTTGCAAATTGCCAAACCCAAACCCGTACCTCCATGTTTTCGGGTAGTAGAAGCATCGACTTGAGAAAAAGATTTAAACAATTTTTCGCGATCTTGAACCGAAATACCAATACCAGTATCGGTGACAGAAAAATAAATCGGAATTGTTTGCGGCCGATCCGATCTTAAAAAAAAGGAACGATCTTTGAGGGATAAATTTTCTTTGGAAATCGTACCCAGAGATATCCTTAAGATCACTTCTCCAGACTCTGTAAATTTGATCGCATTGCTGAGTAAATTTAATAAAATTTGACCGATGCGAGAAGGATCTCCCACTAATATTTTAGGAACTTCTCGATCGACCCAAAAAATTAATTCTATGCCTTTTTTTTGAGCCGCAGAAGCCAGTAATTTAATCACATTTTCGCCGCATTTTCTGATTTCAAATTCTATTGTTTCAAGCTGCATTTCTCCAGCTTCTAGTTTAGAAAAATCGAGAATATCGTTAATGATATTCAATAAATTTTCGCCGCTTACTTGAACGATTTGTAAAAATTCTTGTTGTTCTTCATCTAATTCCGTTTCTGCTAATAAAGCTGTCATTCCTAATATGCCATTCATTGGGGTACGAATTTCGTGACTCATATTAGCTAGAAATTGAGATTTAATCTGACTTGCTTCTAAAGCAACAGTACGAGCTTTCACTAAATCGCGAACCGCTAAAGAAAAGATCGTTATTACTCCAATCAAAAAAGCACAGGAAGCTAAAAATTGATAGTAACGCAGTTTTTTGTTAGCTTCTTCATAATAATAAAGATAAGAATTTTCTAATGCTTCGATTCGAGATTGAGTCGGTAAATTAATTAATTCTCGAGTCAAAAAATCTAGTTCTGGTTTGGTAGCAATAATTAAATTGGCTTTGGCTAGGGCGAGATCGATCGAATTCCTAACTCGATCGCTGAGATCGCTATTTTCTTGTAATTCAATTACTGCTTTTATTTTGCTATCAACTCGCTCTTGAAGTTGTTCTGAAGGTGTAAGATTGTAAAGCAATAAAATCTCTAACATTCCTTGGGTTTCGCCAATGGAGTTTTGATTGACTCTTTTTCGCAATTCTCCCTCTGGCTGTTCGATTTCTTTATTTAATTCGGCTAATAAATCTGTTAAAGTATATAGGGCATTTTTTAAAATAGCATTTTTGGCTCTAAACTCTTCTAATAATGATTCTGTCTTGGCGATATTTGCTTGATTTGTTAATAAGAGATTTTCAATTTCTTCCCGCCCTTTTCGCTCGATATATTCGGGAATAATTGTTAGTTCAGCTTGGTTATGTTTTAAATTATTGAGACGTTTTACTAACAAATCGTAAGACATTAGTACGTTATATCTTGCTTTGATAATATCTTGATTTAAAAGAGCCGATTCTTTTTTGATTTGATTTAAATTTTCACTATAGCGTTGATGTTCTTTAAAATAAAGTATTCTGCTCCTATCCATTAATAAAGCGAGCAACAAAATCGTAAAAATTAATACTAATATATATCGCCATCTAACTTGTTTCATCCGATTTTCCTCGCGCTTCGCCAGTTAAGTTATTCACCAACTCGATCGTTCCTAGATTTTTTTCTGACGAGAGTTTGCGACTAATTTATTTGTGTCGATCGCAACTACAGATCCGATCTCGAACAAGAATATAATAAGCAATAATAAACTAAGATTTTTCATCGTTTACAAAGTCTCGGAATCTGCCTGAAAACCGCAACTCCTTTATTATTACTGATTTTTAAGTTAGTACCATCTAAAATTTTAATTCCTCGCGGGGCAATTTCAAAGAATGCTTAGTTCGTCTCATTTTATCTATTTCTAGATTTGAATTAAATCTTTTTAGCTCGATCGGCTAAAAATGCGATCGAAATTACTTTTTCCGCGCTGGTTCGGCAGGAAATGCAATGTTTATTTGAGCAACTCAAATAAAGTTAACATAAATAGCAAAACTAAACAAAAACAAAAAAATTAAGATAATATTAAGATAAAGACTGCAAAAATTAAGTACACTAATCGCTGGTGTATGACGAGGCGCAAAAAAACTATCTAAAAAATAAGTCTCGATCGCGAGCGAGTCAACACAAAACTAAAGCTACTAGCGAAGCGCACACCTTGGAAAAGTTAAATCAAGAATTAGAGTACAAAATAAAATTGTATCGCGATCGAATCCGTTTGCAACAAGAACAACTCCAACAAGAGCAAGCTAGGTTCGAGAAACTAGAAAAACAATTGCAGCAAACTCGAGACAATCTTGACAAAATCAAGCAACAATATCAAGAAAGAGTAGCTCAACTTAACAAAGAATTAGAAATCCTCGAAAATTTTTTCGCTCGAACTAACCGCGCTAAAAGCTACGAAGAATTATTTGGCGCAATACTAGAATACGTTAGTCTTTTAATTCCTTGCGATCTTGGGATAGCTACCTTCATTGAAAATAATAACTGCAATATATATTTAACAAGCAATCGTTTTGTATCGGCAACTGTAAAAAAAGCACTCGAGCAACAATTATTAACTCAGTCGATCGAGCCATCGCAATTACAGGAGTATCGTGTATTTTTAAAAGATTGCAAACCAGAAAAAATTCAAGCTAAGCAAAAGCCGATCGAAACAATAGGCTCTCAATTTCTACTACCTATTAAGATCGAGTGCGAAGATAAACAGGAAACCCTCGCAATCTTATCGATCGCAAAGGAAAAAAAAGAGGATTTTACTAGAAATAATCGAGATTGTTTGGAGGAGATCGCCGCTCGCTCGGCAATTTCAATCCGACGACTGCAAGTATTGCTAGCAGCAGAAAAAAGTAAAATAGAAAACGAAAAAATTCGCGCCGATCTCGAAAAAGAAAGAGAATTAAATAATGTCAAATTGAGGTTCGTTCGCACCATTTCCCACGAATATCGCACTCCTTTAACGGTTATTTCTCTAGCATCGGATTTATTAGAAAAACGCGGCGATCGACTCAGCGAAGAACAACGTCTCAGTTGCTGGCGAAAAATTCGCAATGGCATCGAGCATATGTATAATTTGGCAGAAGATGTTCTTTTGCTCGAGCGAGTAGAAACAAAAGATATAGAACTAGATCCGGTAAAATTAGATTTAGTTTTATTTTGTTATCAATTAGTAGAAGATTTACAATTTTTAGCCGAGGGAGAACAAAAAATCGAATTTAGCTACAGTGGCGATCGAGTTGAAGTCTGTTTGGATCGAAAATTACTGCGCCAAGTTTTGACCAATTTACTTTCTAACGCCCTAAAATACTCTCCTGAAGATAGTAAAATTGATTTTGAGCTAACTTTTGCTGAGGAGCAAATGATTTTTTGCATTCGCGATCGAGGAATTGGTATTCCCCCACAAGAGTTGCCAAAACTCTTCGAACCTTTTCATCGCGCTGAGAATGTTAGTAATTTGCCCGGTACTGGTTTGGGACTGGCGATCGTCAAAAAAGCTTTAGATTTGCAACGAGGAGAAATTACCGTAGAATCTGAATTGGGAATTGGCAGCACTTTTACAGTAAAGTTACCATTTCAAGTATAGTGTTCGGATCTGATCGTTTCTGACTTCTAAATAAGGCTATTATGTCGCCAAAAAAAGGATATTTAAATAACTGGCTCGATCGAGATTTTTTTGCTGCTGGGATATTTCTCACACCAGCTTTAATTTTTTTAACGATCTTTGTTTTTTGGCCGATCGTCTATTTAGCTTATCTTAGTTTTACCGACGGTAATTTAGGCAAAAATGGAATGCAATGGATCGGTTTGACCAACTATTTACGTTTGTTGAGCGATCCTGATTTTTGGCAAGTTATCGGCAACACGGTTTATTTTACCCTAGCTACGGTGATTCCCAGTTTAATTATTCCGCTATTTTTAGCAGTATTATTAAATCGATCGATCTGGTTGCGAGCCTTGTTACGCAGTGCCTATTTTATTCCTTCTATTACTTCGATCGTTGCGGTAGGGCTTGGTTTTCGTTGGTTATTTCAAGGAGAAGGGCCGGTCAATAGCTTATTAATTTTAATAGATATCGATCCGATCGACTGGTTAAACAGCCCGACTTGGGCGATGCCAGTATTAATTTTATTGAGCAGTTGGAAACAATTAGGATTTAATATGGTAGTATTTCTGGGCGGTTTGCAAATTATTCCCCAGTCTCGCTACGAAGCCGCAGAATTAGACGGAGCTGATGAGATTGCTAAATTTTGGTATATCACTCTGCCCGGACTGCGACCTACTCTAGTTTTTGCTACCATCACTACAGCAATTTTTACTTTAAGAAGTTTCGAGCAAGTTTATATCATTACTAACGGCGGCCCTTTAAATTCAACCAATTTGTTGGTTTATTATATTTGGGAACAAGCTTTTCAGCGTTTTGAATTCGGTTATGCAGCAGCAGCAGCAACGGTTTTATTGGCTATTACTTTAGTCTTAGTTTATTTTCAACTGCGAACTTGGAAAGAAGATTAAATTTCTCGTACTATTCTAAAGCCGAGAGTTCTGTATCTACCACTAGCCGGATGAGAGCCGCGAAAACCCGATCGGCAACTAATAGCGTCGCTACTCCAAGCTCCGCCGCGCATCAGGCGAGAAGTCCTATTTTGAGAAATCCAAGCACTACCGTCTGTGGGTGCGCCAGAATAGTTATTATGCCAGGTATCTTGACACCATTCCAAAACATTGCCATGCATATCGTACAAGCCAAAAGCATTGGGGGGAAAACTACCTACTTCTGTGGTTCGATTTCTAGATATGCCTCGCGGTTGGTTGGTATAGATAAAACGCCCTCTATAATTAGCTACATCGCTGCTTATGGTCGGGCCGAAATAAAAAGGAGTAGTAGTATTAGCCCGAGCTGCATATTCCCATTCTGCTTCGGAGGGTAAACGATATATATCTCCTGTTTTTCGGGATAATCTTTGGCAAAATTCGACAGCATCGATCCAGGAGATCGTTTCGACAGGGCGGCGATCGCCTTTAAAGTGGGAGGAGTTGGGATTGAGATCGGTTTTTACTTTCGGTAATTTAGCTATTTGTCGCCATTGGGCTTGAGTAACCTGATATTTACCCATCAAGAATGGTTTGATGCTGACTCGATGTTGGGGACGTTCGGAATTTGTGCTGTGTTTTTCTGTGGGTGGAGTACCCATGATAAAATTACCTTCTGGCACGTAAACCATTTCTAATGGGATTCCGTTGCCGAGATCTTCGGTTAAATATTCTGCTGTTTCTGTGCTGCTATTAATTTGTTGGGCGCGATCGTTAAGGCTTACTACCTGAAAAGATTGTTGTTGGAGCGGTAATTTTGAATCGTTATTGTTGTTAAAAATATCTCCTAGTTTATCTAGGGGTGATTCGGTTGCTTTATCTGGAGTTCGATCGGGGTTTTTAATCGTCGAGTTGCTGGGATTGCTCGGCCCTTCGCGATCGGGAGAATTTGAGAAAATTTTGCCTAAAAAACTTGATATGCTGCCAACTATACTACTGAATGAATTTAAGAACAGTTTGGCTAACACGCTTAATATTCCACCAATTATTACCAAGAATATCCATTTTAAATAGCTTCTTCTATTGAGATAAATCCTATTTAAAAGTAAGTCTGGATTTGGTAAGTCCGGTAGATTTGGTAAGTTTACTTTAGTTGGTAAATTGGGTAAGTTTACTTTGGTTGGTAAATTTATTTTATGTTGTAAGTCAGCCAAACTTGGTATGTTGGGTTTGTTTAAGGCTTTGAGAGGATTGGCTCGATTAGAAGGAACTATTTTACTACTCGAGGGATTTATTGTCATTAATCCATCGGTGTTTAATTTAGGTTTAACTAAAGCAACATCTAAGCGTTTTTCTCTAATAATTTGCGATTCAACTTTAATGATGTCTTCGTCTTTAAGTTGAAATTGTTGCTGAATCTCTTTTAATTTTGCTCTAGTTTCTTGAGTTAAAGGATAGTTTCGATCGATTTCTAGAGCTAGATTTTTTTTGTATTCTGCCAATCCTTGACGATAATTTTGAACGTTTTCGCGCAGACGGGATTGAATTTCAGCGATGTCTTCCTCTAAAAGACCTAGAGTTTGTTGTTTTTTAATTAAAGCACTGCGTTTGGTATGACTGATGGGATATTGTTGTCGAACTGCTATTAATAATTCTCGTTCGTATTCTGATAGTTTTTCTTGATAAGATTTCAGTTTAAAATTAACTCGACTTGCGGCTAATGCTACATCTCGATCGCTCAGTTTCCAGCGTTTTTGCATTCGCTCTAGCAGGTTGCGAGTATTGGCAGAAATTGGATTTTCTTTACGCATTGCTGCGAACAATTTTTGCTCGTATGTTTCGAGGTGTTTGCTGTGGGTTTCGATTTCCGATTTTACTTCGTCTTCGATCTCGCGAGTTTGTTCGTCTGTCAGTCCTAAAATGGTCTGAAAATTCTCTTTTAGTCTTTGAATATCTGCTTCGCTTGGGGCTATTTCTTGTTCGATCGCTTCGCTAAAATCTTGTTTGAATCGCTCTAGTTTTTGTTGTAATTCTTGCTGATATTCTTTAATTATTTCATCTTCGATCGCCTGGGCTTTAATTGATGGTAATCTTAATCTTTTTCTGATTCCGTCTAATCTCGCCCTCCCTTGAGGATCGATCTCGCCATCTTGGAAATTTTCTAAAACTTTTTCGGAATATTTTTCTTCGGCATTACTTAAAGAGATCTTAATAATTTCGATCTCTAAATCTTCTGGGTGTAAATAAATTTCTGGCTTGACTTGGGGGTTTATTTTTTGAACTTTTTGTTTGGCGTATTGATGTAATTCTGCGATCGAAATCGAACCGTCATAGTCAAAATCTGCATCTCCTGTTTTAATCCCTTCAACTAAGTACGATGTATAGGGAGATAGTTCTTCTTCTGGGCTGGGAAAACAGTATAAATTGGAACTAGATGCAGTCGCGATCGTAGTAATAGGTTTGCTGCGCCAGATCGCCAGTCCCTGACTTAATAATTCTTGGCCGATATTAACAGTATTTCTCTGGTTATTGTTTGAGGAACTCAAGCAGCTATCGAGCAAGATAACTTGACGGCTCGATTTGCAGTTATTCATTTGTTTGCGTAAAAATTTAACTGCTACTGCTGAAGAACTTATGATATTTCCTTGACGGTTGGTGCGAGTATTGCGGACTCCAAAATAAAGTTGACCGGCTTTATCTTTAATAGTAAGACCCGAAAAATATAATAGGAGCAGATCGTCAGTTCGACGATCGAAAAATAATTGTTTTATCGATCTTTCGATCGTCGCGCGATCGGGGTTTGCCAGAAACATGACGTTATTGGGATCGAAAGAACCTAATTCAGGATCTAATAAAACTTCTTCTATTGCCTCGGCGTTTTTTATTCCTTGAGGAAAGCTATTTAAACTAGATTCGTAGTTGCTAACACCGACCAGTAAAGCATATTTTTTCATTTATTATTACCTTTGAGTTGTCTCTTAGTTTTGGTTTGAATCGTCTTGCTGATTTTCAAGGATTGGCTGGGCTAAATTTACTAGTTTGTCGGGATTTTTGTTAGAAATAAATTATAAGAATCGCTCGCTTTGTTTTAATAATGCTAATTTTAGATCGTCTCTCGGATCGCCATACATTAATAAGATATTAAATCATTTTGTTTGCAAAAAGACACTGCTGCAACTTTATTTATTTAAAACTACAATAAACGCGTTCGAGATCGAGAAAATTTAACGTTATTTTTCCTCGACCTTTGAGAGGATGAGGA
>CAYWIH010000177.1:0-8172 GCA_964458305.1 uncultured bacterium
GCGAAGTTTCATTAGCGATTGATGTAATTAAATATTTTATTATTATTTTAGCATAATTAATAAAGTACCTAAATAAATGAGATAGATCGAGGGTTTATAAAAAGAAACATTAAAGCTTTTAAAAAGAATTTATAAATTTATCCCATTTCTCAAAAATAGCTAGATAGGATGATTGGTATAATATTTCGATCTTTTTAACTAAATTGAGAGGGGAAAACCCAGAAAATGAAAAAAGTAAATATTTCCGAGAAATTAAACTTATTTTCCGAGTTTTGGCAGCCTAAAATAGTGGGAGAATTAAACGGACAATACGTTAAATTGGCAAAGCTAAAAGGTGAATTTGTTTGGCACTCCCATGAAAAAGAAGACGAACTATTTTTGGTTCAAGAAGGTCAATTAACAATTCTTTTTCGCGATCGAAAAGTAGTCCTTAACCCAGGAGAATTTATCATCCTTCCCCAAGGAGTAGAACACAAACCGATCGCTCCTGAAGCAGTTAGCGTCATGCTTTTAGAACCGAAATCTACCCTTAATACAGGAAATATTCAAAACGATCGAACCGTAGCAGAACCAGAAATAATTTAATAAATTCTTAATCTCGTTCGGCAAAAACTATTTTGGCCACTTCTAAAGCCCGCAAAACTGGAGGAAAACCAGCAAACATCGACATTTGTAAAATTGTTTCGACAATTTCGGTTTCGCTACAACCGACATTAAGAGCACCGTGAATGCCATCCATCAATTGAGACTCGGCATTACCTAAAACTACTAAAGCAGAAATAGTAGCTATTTGTCTGGATTTTAGATCCAGGCCGGGACGAGAATAGATTTCACCGTAACCGTATTCAATTATATAGCGACTGAGATCCGGTGCGATATCTTTGAGACTTCTAGCGAGTCGCTCGCCAGCTTTTGGGTAAATTTGATTTAGTTTTTCTTCACCGCGATCGAAACGATCGGTAGTTAATTCTTCTTGTGGTTTTTTTGGTGCTGGGGGATTTGTGGGTTTTATGGCTTGTTTGGGGGTTTCTTTGGGTTTTTGTTGCGACAATCGTTTTATCATATATTCAGACAAAGATTTCCAAGCTGATTCTACTTGAGGAGTCCATCCGGGGCCCAAATAAAATTTCAGGGATCTTAAGAGTGTTTTTGCTAGTATTGGATAGTGATCTGGTAAGATTCCTAAAGCACTGTAGATAGTTTTAACGTTATCGATCGCTTTGTTAAGCAGGCTGGGATTGCGAACATTTTTAATCACAGAAAACAAACTTTCTGTAAATTTTTTTTCTCGAGCGACTATATCTATTTTGCCGATCGCCTGTTTCATTTGAGGATGATCTGTAAACAGAAGCTCGTAAAAAGTGGCAGTAAAGTCAGTAGAATTATCTTTAATTGGAATAAAACTAGCTTCTAAAGCTGCAATATCTTCTGAAGCAAGAAAGCTATTTGTTTTTGATTTAATCGGTGGCGATTCTTCACCATAGCTAAAAGAATTACCATCGGCAATTACTGCATCGCTAGCTCTTTCTGCTGCTTCTAACATTAAGTAAGCGATCGCGGTGTAAGCTGCCGTCCAAGCTGCTTCTACTTCTGGAGACCATTTAGTTTTAAAATGGATTTTTAATGTTTTTAAAAAAGCATTGCCAAAGCGAGGATAATGCTCCGGCAAAACTCCATAAGAAGCATTTTTTACCCCCATACTTTTAACAGCATTAGTCAAAAGAGTAGGATGGGAAAGGTGTTTTATTACATACGATAAACCTTCAACCAATTGTTGGTATTGGTCGCTCATATCAGCATTAATAAATAGCGATTTTAACTGCGGATAATCTTTAAAAAGATTCTCATAAAAACTAACAGCAAACTCGTAGGTTCGATCGGAAAGCGCAGCAAAACTATTTTCTATGATTGTAATTTGTCTTTGGGGGATAATTGTATCAACTGCCATAATCGATAATTAGCTAGCCAAAATCTTTATTAAACTTGTATTCGTGGCGTTTCGAAGTAACCCTCGACAAATTCTAGCTGTCGAAGGTACGATCGAATTCACGAACTCAGAAGTTCTACCTTTTCTGAATAGGAGGATTCAAATAACGAACGTGTTCCTATATCTTCTTGATAAAATTAAGAGGCACTACTCCAACTTCGGGCTAAAATTTTCTGACTTCTGAGTTGTGAGTTCTGACTTTAGCCCAAAAGGCTTTAAAGAGCAGATCGAGATTGCTCTTATTTGGTTGGGATGGTTTATTTCGAGGGATATTTCTTGTCGATCGAACTTAGTTGCCGAGTCCCCACCAACCAAAAGCAGGGCCGATAAAGACGACCGTAAACCAGACAACGGCAAGAATGCCAATCCCGATCCAAGCACCTCTAGTAGTTATATCGTAAATTGTTTTGGCCTGAGATTTAGTAATTGGTATCCAAGGAAGGATATTTTCTTCCTGGCCGTATTTATCTCCTAATGCTGTTTTACGACGTTTGGCTTCACCCATAATCGATTCACCTTATTTTGTCCGAGGATACTATTAAATCCTATCTGGGGCGATTAATATGTGTCAAACCAATTCGGATCGAGATAATTAATGCGAGCATAAGGCTCGAGAGCGTTTAAAATTATTTTACCGTAACTGCGACGTTCGACTCGATTGTCTAGAAGGGCGAGTATGCCTTGAGATTCTCTTAAAGGAGCGATCGCGTTTTGCATTTCTCTTAAAGCAGTCGGAAGCAAATAAAAGCGAAACCAATCTTGACGTTTGCTTTTGTAACGAGCAACTCGAGCCGCTACGAGGGGATTTTCTAAAGAGGGAATTGGTAAAGTGGCGATCGCCAGTAAATCGGGGGTGGGTAATTTTTCTTGATGCTCGCGCCAAAATTTCCAACCGCTCAATAAAATAGTTTTTTGTCCTAGATGAGTTTTTTCTACTCGAACGATCGAACCAAATTCTGCGGCTAAAGTTGCCCCGACTTGGCTTTGTAAGGGGACATCTTCGACTAATAAAACGATCGATTTATCTTTTTTAATTGCCAGGCTAATTAGCGATCGCATTTGTTGAATCAGTGCTGCTTTAAAATCTGGAGTATTGGGCAATGGCAGGCGATCGGGTAAATATAATTGTAGGTGTTCGTTTTGGCGGTTGGGAGAAAATTTTAAACATAAAATATCTGGTTCGATGCCTAATTCTTGACGGTAGATCGGCGCATTGTTTTCCCAATCTAAAAAACTGCCAATTAAAACTACTGGTTGCTGGGGCCAAATTTTACTGAGGGGTTTGGTTAGTTTTGCTGGGGCGATATTGAGGTTAAATTGTCCGCTTTCAAAAGATCTTATCGCAGCCCAAACAATATTATCGGAGTTAGCGCGCCATTGCTGCCAAAACTCGGCAAATACTGGGGTAAGAGAGCCTGCTGCTGCTAAAATTTCCAATAAATTAGCTAAATTTTGCCGATCTGCTGCCTCAATCAAACGAGATTTATAGAGATTTTTAGGGGGAGCGAAAATAGTTTTAGTTAGTTTTATTTTTAAATCTCGGATCGCTGGGGTAAAGTCGGGATATTTTTCAGTTAATTCCGACCAGTCTCGAGGTTCTATGGTACTGGTGAGAACGGTTCTGGCTTTTTCTTCGAGATCGTCGGCTCGATCGATAATAGTAGTAATATGCTGGGGAAATTTACCTGAATTTTCGAGGCGATCGCGCAACCAAACCGACGATGAAGTTAAAACTATGCCGCGAAAATCTGGTTCTACACGATCTGCGATGCGAATTTCTTTATCGATTTCTAACCATGCTTGAAACTCTACGATCCGATCGCGGACAAATTCTTTTTTTTGCGAGGGAATTACAATAATTACTGGTTCGCTGCCGATCGCACCGGGTGCTAAATAACTGAGACAATATCGCTCTAACCTAGTACTTGTTTGGATTAAAGCAGAACGACCGACCCGCATCGCACGGGCAACTAATCGGGCCATAGTTAAATTATGAGGCCAATCTAATCCCCCTTTTGCTCTTAAAAAAGCCCGTAATTTACTGTGTACTTCAGCTTCAATCACTTTGTTCGTTTTTCCTCTGGGATCTTGCCTCGTTAGCTGGAAAATATAGCTAGGTACTGCAGTCGAAGTAAAGGTTAGGACATCTTAGATCGATGACAAAATGCCTTAATAAGAGATTGTACCTTCTGCTATACTTTGCCATTATAGTTAGGTTTATTTTTGATGAAGCTGGGTATCCTTGGATTGGGTTTGATTGGTGGTTCTTTGGGCTTAGATTTGCGCGATCGAGGTTTTGAGGTCTTAGGAGTCTCTCGTCGTCAAAAGACCTGTGATTTGGCTGTTTCTTTGGGAGTTGCCGATCGAGCAAGTCTGAGTTTATCTTTATTGGCGGAGGCTGAATTTATTTTTATTTGTACTCCAATAGCCGCGATCGTCCCCACCATTGAAGAGTTAATTCCCTATCTCGATCGCGATACTGTCATTACTGATGTCGGTTCGGTAAAATCCTCGATCGTCGCTGCTGCTAGTTCTTTATGGGATAATTTTGTTGGCGGCCATCCCATGGCCGGAACTGCCAATCAAGGGGTAGAAGCGGCCGAACGGAATTTATTTAAAAATGCCCCTTACGTCATTACTCCGACCGAAAATACTCCTCAAATGGCTGTTAAAAAGTTAGAAGATTTAGCTTCTAGTTTGGGAAGTAGGATTTATTTTGCCGATCCGATCGCTCACGATCGAGCTGTTGCTTTGATTTCTCATTTACCTGTTATGGTTAGTGCCGCGCTCATTTCTACTGCTAGTAACGATCGCGATCTAGAAGTTTTAAAATTAGCTCGTAATTTGGCTAGTTCTGGTTTTCGCGATACCAGTCGCGTCGGTGGTGGCAATCCCGAGTTAGGATTGATGATGGCTCGCTACAATCGTTCTGAGTTATTGCGATCGATGCAGTTATACCGTCAAAATTTAGATCGCTCGATCGATTTAATTGAGTCTGAAAATTGGCAAGATCTCGAAGAGGTTTTAGAATATACTCGATCGCAACGCCCTGAATTTTTATAAATTATTTCCTCAGATGTCTTTTTTGAGAAAAACAGTTGCTTATTATTTGGAAGATTTTGAAACTCCGATCGGTCTGGCGATCGATTTAATTATTTTAGGTTTGATTCTGCTATCTTTAGGGATGTTTGTCGCCGAAACTTACCCTTTATCTCCAACGATTCAATCTATTTTTCACTGGGTAGATCTGGGGATTTTAATTATCTTTTCGATCGAATATTTAATTCGTTTTTGGTGCGCGGAATCTAAAGTAAAATTCTTTTTTAGTCTGTTTTCTTTGATAGATTTACTGGCAATCTTTCCTTTATTATTCGGCTGGATGGATATGCGGTTTATGAGGATTTTTAGATGGTTTCGTTTGCTGAGAATAATTAGATTTTTGGATTTTGAAGTATCTATTTTTCGCATTCAAACTGAAGACGGCATCATTTTAACTAGAATATTATTAACATTGTTTTCAATAATTGTTATTTATTCCGGTCTAATTTATCAAGTAGAACACCAAATAAATCCCGGCGCGCTGAGAAATTTTTTCGATTCTTTATATTTTTGCATCGTGACGATGACTACCGTCGGTTTTGGCGATATCGCACCTCTTTCAGACCAAGGAAGGGCTTTAACCTTACTGATGATTATGACTGGAGTTACTTTTATTCCTTGGCAAATTAAAGATTTGATCGAACAATTATTAAAAACAACTACTAAAATCAAAAAAGAATGCTCTAGTTGCGGTTTATCTTTACACGATGCTGATGCCAATCATTGTAAAATTTGCGGCACAAAATTAAAAACAAATAATTTATGCGAGTAGCAGATCGATCGCTCTTAAAATAATTATAAAATAAGGTCGGATTTTTTTTAAAACCGACCCAATCTATTTACCGCTCTATAATCTATACTATTAACTTACAATCCGAACTTTCTGTTCGATCGTGGAATTATCCTGTTTAGAAAATTGATGAAGGTGCATGATAGTTGCAGTTCCGAGAACGCTTAAAGCAATAAGAATAATACCGATAAAAAATTTAGGAATATTGGAGTCTTCGTTATTCATAGTTTTTTCAGATCCAAATTTGATTATTTTACTGACTAAATTTAGAGTGAGAATTAATTGAACTCAAAAACTCTCTATATTAATTATACAAAATTTGTTCGGGTTAATCTCTAGCAGAAGCTCCAAACGGAGATAAAAAAATAAAATCAATCGCGAGGAACAAAATTAAATACTAACCGTCGGTAGTTGAAATCGCAAAAAGATAGCTAAAAAGACAGAAACTCGATCGCAAATATATCTAAAAGTAGAAGTCAATTAATTTTGATAGAAAAGCTAAATTTTAAACATATTTGTGGGGATAGCAAGCTTTTAGTTGCGGATAGTCGATCGATGTTGAAGTCGCAGTAAATTCAAAGAGGGGAAAAATCGATCGAAAAAAACATCAAGAATTATGACAAAATCGAGTTTTTTGCAGAAAAAATTTCCTCGCAGCAGAATAAATATACAGCAAAAAGCAATCAAAACTTATATTTAAATTGAAAAAATTCCTCGGATATTAAAATTCTAAACAAAACAAAACACAAGCGAGTCGGTTGTCAAGAAAAGTGAGCCACAAACAAAATACTTCCAACTTCACAAACTCCCCAACTACATACAATTTACGCTGGCAAGATATCTTAGTAGGACAGCAAATGCTATTTGTTGCCTTTGGGGGATTGGTATTAGTCCCGATCGTGACAGGATTAGATCCCAATGTGGCTTTGTTTGCTGCAGGGCTTGGAACTTTATGCTTTCAATTAGTTACCAGGGGCAAAGTACCGGTATTTTTAGGATCTTCATTTGCCTTCATCGCACCAATTACTTTTGGTATTCAAGAATATGGCTTACCTGCTACTATGTCAGGATTGGCAGCAGCAGGAGTATTTTATTTATTTTTGAGCTTGCTAATTTTTTGGCGCGGACAACACATTTTAAGAAAGCTTTTTCCGCCCTTAGTAACCGGCCCGGTAATTATGACGATCGGTCTGAGTTTGGCCCCAATTGCTGTCAAAATGTCCTCTGAAGCTGGAGAAGGATACAGTGGGGGAGTTGCGATCGCGCTTTCGACAACAACATTAATAGCAACGATTTTAACCGCAATTTTAGCTCGGGGTTTTTTACGTTTAGTGCCAATTTTAATGGGCATTCTCATCGGCTACTTACTGAGTTTACCATTGGGAATGGTCGATTTTACTCCAGTTATCGCAGCTCCTTGGCTAATAGTTCCAAATTTTACTCTGCCTAGTTTTCATCTTCCGGCTATTCTTTATATCCTTCCAGTAGCGATCGCTCCAGCTATCGAACACGTCGGCGATGTTTTGGCGATATCTTCGGTCACAGGTCAAAATTATCTGCGCGATCCGGGAATACATCGTACTCTTTTAGGTGATGGCTTGGCAACCACCTTAGCGGCTTTTCTGGGAGGGCCGCCAAATACTACTTATTCTGAAGTAACTGGCGCAGTAGCACTTACAAAGTCATTTAACCCAGCTATCATGACTTGGGCTGCTATTTCAGCAATTATTTTATCTTTTTGCGGCAAATTAGAAGCATTGTTAGGAACGATTTCTGTTCCGGTAATGGGTGGAATTTTGATAGTTTTGTTCGGCACGATCGTCGTTATTGGTATTAATACTATCGTCAAATCAAAAGAAGATTTACTCTTACCTCGTAATTTAATTATTGTTGGCGTGATTTTAGTTTTAGGAGTCGGTGGTATGAGTGTCAAGTTCGGGGCTTTTGCTCTCGAAGGAATCGGACTGTGTAGTATAGTCGGAGTTTTGTTGAATTTACTGCTACCTCAAGATTTTGCCAATGACAAATTTTAAGAGCGATCGAAGATAAAATATAAAATTGGTATTAGAAAGTATCTTTAACCTCTCAGTTTTAAAGAATATCATTTTCTAAAATAATTGCTCCAAATAATCTCGACAATAAAATTAATTTAATTATATTAAAACCCCTCGCCTCTGACCCCCAATCTGTAATAAATACAAAGTAAATCGATCTGGCTATTGATAATAAGCAAATAACTGTTAATTTAAAATAAAAGAAAATCTAAAAAATATAAAAAAATACAAATAAATAATAC
>CAYWIH010000178.1:0-8155 GCA_964458305.1 uncultured bacterium
AATTCACCATCGATAATTACATGGGCGATGCTAGTGCCAGAGAAGTATTTATCGCGGCTTGCATGGTAGCTCCGATTATCATCTGCGGAGTATATCCTAAGTTAATTACAGACAGCTACGATGTTAAAACTACAGCAATAGCGATGAAAGTTAGAGCATCAGTGCCGGCGATCGCAGCTAAACAGCAGCAACCGACTACTATTGAGGTAGTATCTGAGTTTAACGAAACTGCTCCTCAAATTCCTGCTAAGATTTAAGGATTTGATTCTAATTTACTAAAAATAATTTTTAAATCTCCAGTCCGATAAATGATTGGAGATTTTTTTTATATTAAGAATACTGGAAATTAAAGCAATCCGCGATAGCGAATAAATAGTAAAATAATAGTCCAAGAACCCAAAGCAACTTTAATTGTTACTAAAATATTAAATAAAGGTATCGTACCGCCACTTAAGAGAGAGCCTAATTCACCTCGAGGCAATTCCCATCCAATTAAAATTATGACTGCTAAAAGAATAAAAATCAGAACTGAAACCTTTTCCCAAACAGCAGCATTCCATTGTTGATATACTTTTTCCATCCATTGAGATGATGTAGTAATTGCAATCAAACCGATCGCCGTCCCCCCAGCTACCCCAGCAGCAAAACCCCCACCAGGGCTGAGATGTCCTCTAATTGCCAGTTCTATTGTTACTAACGCGGTGATAGTTGCACCCAAACGGCCTAAGACAATTGAGGGGCGATCGCGCAATTTATGAACTGTTTCAGTTGGTCGATCCTCTGCGAGGAGAAAACCTACACCTAAAATTGCAATCGTAAATACTATTACTTCAAAAATAGTATCGTAAAGGCGATTTCTAAAAATAATCCCAGAAACAGCGTTAGGAGTTCCAGTATCAGTTACGATCGCTGCGACTATAGAACCTCCTTCCCATTCTGGGGATAGATCGGGGCTAAGTAGCATTTTAAAGAACAATACTGTTACTGCAATAATATAAATCCATTTCATTAATGTTTGTTCTCCCCATCCGATACAGTTACGTAGGTTAAAATTGTTTTTGGGTCGGTTAATTCACTCTGGATAATCTCAAAAAGACGACGAACCCTGATTGCAATGTGATTTTCGCTTTGTGATTTTAATGCTTCGGATCTGCTGCAAGTAGCATGAACTTCTTTAGCTATCAAAGCCCGTTCTAAAGCTTGTGAATTAGGATATTTTACTAATTCGAGACGTAAATGATATTTGTTAATAATTTTTTTAAGATTGGGAATTAATTCGATATTTTCACTGTCTGTTTCTGAGGTTTCAACTATTCCCAAACGCATAACCAAAGAGGAACGAATTGCGATCGCATACAGAGTAATTGTTAACATCGTACCTAACAAAGCTTCGGTTAAAGCGACATCTACAGCTCCTAAAAGTGCGTAAACTAATGCTGCTACTTCTCCGACAATAGCTCTAATTATTAAAGCGTGATAGGGATTTACTTGAGATACTAGCATCAAAGATGTTAAAGGGAGCAGAGCAATGATGACATAAATATAGCTATCGCTCATTTTTTACCTCGCTACTAGAACAGTATGCAAAGACATATCCCACCATAGTATTCCAAATTGTCAAAGTAATAATTGCCAGGAGTAAAAGAGGCCATTTACTCGGCATTCTTAATAATAAACCGATGGTAATAATTATCGATCCGAGGGTATCGGCAACTGAAAGACTGTGAAGTTTAAATAAAACCGATCGCTTACCAATTAAGGGCAAAGTTCCCCAAAACCAGAAAATAACTCCGATAACCATGCAGCCGTAACTTAATATTTCAATCATTTTATTTCGCTTTCGTTCATTCTTTTAATTACATTTGCTAATAGCATTAATCCCGCATCACCTACAGTTAATATAATTACTGCAACTATTCCGATCGACCAATCATCTTGGATCGCAGAAATGACCAGCATCATAATGGAGGTTTTGGTTGCAATGCTGGCAAATGCTAGCATTTTTTGCCAGATATCATCATCTCGCCAAGCTTGATAAATTGGTATTAATAGACTTAAAATCATGGCAATTAAAATTGAATTCATTATTTAAATATTCCCGATTTTTTAAAGGCAAAAGGCAAAAGTAACGAGGCGAAACAGTTAATAAATATTTTGCGAGTAAAAAGTTTGAATTTCCTTGGTTAATTCTCAATTTCTAGAACAAATATTATATTATTTCTCCCCATTTCTCCCCTGCCTCCCATGCTTCCCACGCTCCTTTTTCTTTCTAACAACTTCATGCACTTCATACCAACCTTTTTTGTCATATTTGACGACAATAGTTTTAGGTGTAAAAGTAATTAAAAATATATCTAAAAATACCAATCCCGATCGCCGTCGTGGTTTTACTTTTTCTTTAACTATAACTTCAAAATTATGGGGAAAAAGCATAATTTCGATCGCTTCAATAAATGCTTGGGGAATGGCAAGAAAAATTTTCCACAAGATCGAAAGCCAATCTTTTAACTGACCTGGACTTGTATAGCTCCGCGGCAACAATAAAGCAATAATCAAACCAATACCGATATTAAGCCAACTAAAATCACCAGTGAGCAACAACCAAAATCCCAGCCTGAAAATTAGATTAATGTATGCGATCGCGTCCATAATACTAGTCCTAAAATTAAAATTAAAATCGGACTCATAAATCCAATTAAATTCTCGAATTTTTCCATCCCTCTCGGTAATGAAAGCGGAAACTTTCTCAAAATTAAAAAATATATTAACCAGCCTACGGCAACTTTTACTAGGGATTCGAGGATATTATTTAGGCTATAAGTTTCAAGGTAATAAAAACCATTTGCAGCAATTAGGCCTCCGATTAAAATAAACATTGCCCACCAAAAACCCAGCTCTATTTTGACTCTATTTTGGCTGATTTGATGGGGGATGAAAATAAATTTAGCAAAATTTATTACTGACCCTATAGTGGCGATGTAAAGGGCGATCGCTTGCCACAATGAAACGTCATCCAAAGTTATCATCTTGGCGGCAAAACCCGGCAGCAGAGGAAAACCGCAAATTGACAAACTGGCAATAACCAAAGCGATCCAAATTTTAGTATCGATCGCCTGCTCCCTCAATTCTTGAAAATTACGACTTGGTAAGACCCCAGCGATTAAAAACAGTGTAGACTTAACTAAGCCGTGAGTTAGGGCATAAAAACCGCCAAAGACTGGCGAGCTGAGAATCCAACCTAATTGGGAAATAGTGCTAAATGCTAGAGTTCGTTTGGTATCTTTTTCAAATACAGCAAAACTCACCCCTAAAACTGCCGCACCCACGCCAAATAATTTTACGACAGGATCGATCTCTTCTACTAGCGAAGCGCAACGCAGTAGGGGAAATACAGCCGCTTTAACCACGATACCAGAAAGCATTGCCGAAACTTGAGGTTGTGATTCTGAGTGAGTTACGGGTAGCCAAAAACCGGAGATAAAGACACCACCTTTAACTAATAATCCCAGAAAAATTAAGGCGATCGCTTCAGGTGGCGCATTTGCCAATCCGCCATAATAAAAAGAATGATTTATTTTATATACTTGCACCGTCCCGATCAGGTAAAATAACATAGACGTATTGCTGACAAAAAGATAGCGCAACCCGATCCAAATCAGGCGATCGCTGCGAGGATAAACTATCAAAAGAAATGCTGCAATACTGATTACTTCTAGAGCTACGTATAAACTGATAAAATCGGCACAAATAAAGGCGGAATTAATACTACCATGCAGGATAAGAGTCTGCATATAGAAAAAAGTGGTTTTATCGCTGCGCCAAGAGTAAACAATAACTGCAATTGTGACTAAGGCATTAGTTAAAATAAAAAAGCCACTGAGGCGATCTACCGTTAAAATAACGCCAAAATTATTTAGTAATTCGATATTCAAAGGCGATCGTTGCCAAAATATCAGCCCAGCATATCCAGCCGAAATTAATCCTATTCCCAGAGAAAAAGAACGATCTAATTTTGGAAAAAGATAAATAATAAAACCAACAAAACATGGTAAAACAATTGCTGCGATCGTGATTTCGGTCATGATTTGTAATTATCTTCGATCGCGCTTGTTTCTAGAGTTGGGTTATCTTTTGCTAATTTCATAGCACCCACTAACATTAATGATTGAATCGAAAACCCAATAACAATTGCTGTTAAAATAACGGCTTGAGGCACTGGATCTGAATATTCAGGATTTTCTGCTACCCCAGCAATTGGGGTAAACACCCCCGATCTCGATGCCACCAACACGTAATAGCTAATTACTCCCGTACTCATTATATCCATTGACAGGATTTTCATTAGTATATTTTTCTTAAAGACGATTCCGAAAAATCCACATAATATTGTTACAAATATACACGCTTTTAACATTAAATTAGTTATTCTAACAAACAGGGCTTGTTGTTTAATTTTAATCTCAGATTGTTATCCGATGTATTTTATTTATTAATTATTAATTACCAATATAAAAACAGTACTAACCATTCAAGGATCTTAGAAGCAAGGCGATCGAAGCCATCGATCGAGGAATGAGAAAAAGTCAGGCGAGTAAATTAAAATACTCATTGAATTGAAGATAGGCAATAACTATTATAAAATATTTAACTTGTTAGCTTAAGTGGTTGCAAGAGGAAAATGGACAAAAACTGGCCTGAGATTGAAAAAATTTTTCAAGAAGCTGGAATCAATTATAAGCAACAACAATGGTTTTATCGTTGTCAAATTGATGATAAGTACTTTTATTATTCGCCGCAGACCGGTAAATGGAAAATAAAAGGAAAACGAGCTTGGAAACAAACAGATTCACCTGAAAATTTTATAGTATTAGTATTTAAATATATTGCAGAAGAGGAGAATTTAAAGGAGCGAAAAAATGGTTTAACAAATAACGACAATAATGAGTTTAAAATCTTACCAAATCATTTCTTGCAAGAGCAACCCCGAAAAAAAAGTAATATCGATATAATTCGAACTAAATTTTTAGATAGATTTAATAAGTATTTTGACGAACAAAAACAATATAAATATAAGATAAAATGGATTTGGTATAAATTAATCGAAGAATTTATACCAACTAAACAAGAGATATGTTGGTTATCTGTTATTTTAAATTATCCACCGTCCTGGGCTTATAATCGAATTCGATTTTTTTATACTCCAGTTATTCGTAAATCAATTGTAAATATTATTGAATCTAATCGAGATCGATGGCTCAAAGAATTTGAAAAAAGTTCGGTGAACTATAAGATATAGTGATTTTTTATTATAAGTATTAAACTGAAAGATCGATAATTAATTGCTCTATCTAGTATAATTATCCTTTATCTTAAAATAAAATACTGTAGGCTTTTATTTCTATGGCATCGACGATCTCGCTCGCAACTTCGTTTCAAATCGATCCCCAGAAGCTAAAAAGTTCGGCCAAGGGAGATAAACCAACCGACGAAGAAGAATTGAAAATATGCAGCGAAATATTCTCTAAATTCCAGTTTATTGATGGCGAATGAAATCCCATAGAAGCAACCCCAAAGAAAAAAGCCACTAAAAAAGCAGCTTCAACTACTGATAGTGATGCAGCTTCTAAAAAGTATAATACTAAATCTATAATATCAGAAAAATCGACTTCACAGCCTAATTCTCTTGAATTGAAAAAGGCTAAATTCCTGCCGCAAAGAGATTGCTTCGGCTTTAGCAAAATTTTGTCAGAGCCGATCGACAAATCGTCGAAATTCCTTAAAGCCAGGAAAACTAAACCTGTTGGCAAATCTGCATCGCCCAAACAGCAGTAATAAAAAAATTCCCTTATTCGATCGATGAGGGAATTTTTCAAATGAGCAGGATAAAGAAGTTTTTCTCGAGCTAACGATATACTTATTTATCTTGAGAAATTTCGCAGCTTAAAGGACAGGATGCATAAGTGGTAGTGTATTGTGGTTCTGCATCGCCATGTAACCAACTCAACCAAGTTACTTCGTGGGGTTTAATTCCCTTGATAGTTAATGCTGCAGCACCAACTAATACAACCAAAATATTAACAGCTAAAAGAGCCGCTCCGACTAAAAACACCGAGCTAATTGGCATGACCGCATGAAGTACGATCGTTGCTAAAACACCAATCGTTACAAGTAGAAATCCAACAGGAAACCCTACTACTAAGAAACAAACAGTTAGTGTAAAGCACCAGATTGCAAAGCTTTTAATTCCAGTTAATATATTATCGTTTTGGGGTTTGGATTGAGTTGTTAATTGCATTTTATTGTCCAGTATTTACTTATCTAGTATTTATTTAAAAGTCACAACTAAAGCTGACTTTAATTGTTGTTCGCAGTGATTTGAGTAACAAGCTCTAATTATCTTGAGTATAATCAGTTTTTTTACTTAAGTGACGATTCTTAACATTTTGTAATATTAAGTGAGAATACGTAAAAGATTTGCGGGGTAAAGAATTTTTTATTTGTTAAAATCATTAACGATCCAGTATTTTATTACTGCAACAGACGAAGGGTTTCTAGCCATTTCTTCGGCTGTTTTTTTATAGCTGAAGATGTAATCTAGAATACTAGGCAGTCAATTAAAACAAATATACTATCAAGTTAGTCAGTATATTTGTTCTGTCTTATGTGGCTAAAATTTGGTGTTGCGCCCGATAATACTCTATTGACGATCCGCAAAGCGGATCTCGCCAAAGGCGAGTGGGCAGATGTCGCTTCGGGAAAAACAAATTTAACCTGTCCTTTCTGTGCCAGCTTTTTAACCGCTAAAAAAAGGGGAATAAAAGAGCATCACTTTTCCCACTTAAAGCGACAAACTTCCTTGAGAGTAAAACGAGGTGAAATCCCAACATTGCCGCTTTACGACAATTTTAACCTCAAATTAAATGCCCGCGAGTTTCAGCTAGTAAAAGATCTTTGGCGCGAATATCAGCTAAGATCGAATTGGTAAATTAACGGAGTATTTTAAATTTGAAAATATCGCTTCAGTTTACTTAGATTTACAAAAAATGACTCCTAAAGTATTAAATAATTTAGAAATTGATAGTAAATTTATCTAAATAAGAAATATTTAATTTCTAGTGATATTTACTTCTGCTACTCCAAATCTCAAAACTAGTCTCGGTATATTCGATCGCTTTTTCTTGTTTTCCGTTTATTGTGGCTAAAACATATCGGTTTAGCAATCAAACCATCTAGTCTTTGTATATGTTCAAGATCGTCATAGTGCCATATTTCGTGACATTCTATTAGATGCTTATTTCCTATTACCTCGCATATTTCGCAGCGATAATTAGCTTTTTTACAAGTATATTTTCTTAATTCAACAAAATATTGGGTATTGTTTTCAGAAACCACTCAACTTTAAATTTTAAATTTTAGCCTTTAAAGTTATAGACAATTTTTTTATAAAAAAATTCCTCAGTCAATAGTAAAAACTGAGGAATTTTATATTACCGATCGGACTTAGTCTATAAATCGGAATAAAATTATGATTCTGTTAAGGAACAAGTTAAAGGGTAAGAAGCGTAAATTGTATCGTGATGTGGTTTTGCGTCTCCGTGCAACCAACTTAACCAACTTACCGATTGTGGCTGAATTTTCTTAATAGTTAATGTGGCAGCAGACAATAACACTACCAAAACATTCAGAGCCAAAATACTGCTTGCTACTACGATTACAGCATTTATTGGCATAATAGCATTAAGCACGAGAGTTGCTAAAACTCCAAGCGTTACTAAAATGAATCCCAGCGGAAAACCGACTACTAAAAAACAAATGCTTAGGGTAAAACACCAAATTAAAAAACTTTTCAGGTGAGCGAGTAAGTTATCTTTAACAATATTTTCTTTACTTATTATTTCCATAATTTTCTCCAGTATTTTTTCTTTATTTGCCTTAATTGGCTTACAATAATATAATAGCTTGAATTTTCAAATTGAGTTGATAATTTAAATCTAATTTAATATATATATTGTTTTAATATTTTGGTGGATCTATTCTATTAATTTTTTAATAAATTTAGATTTGATGTTATTTAAGTTTGACAAAGAGCTAAATAACTAAAAAAAGCCTCGCTCCTATTAGAATTGAGATTTTGATGCTGTAAATTGTGAGTGAT
>CAYWIH010000179.1:0-8061 GCA_964458305.1 uncultured bacterium
AAACCCAAAACATCTTTTAACTGGTCAATGGTCAATGGTCAATGGTCAATGTTAATTGAGAATTATATTCAATAAGCTCAGCTTACACTACCTCAATGTTATTGACAATATTTTTTATTAATTTTTTATCTTAAGTAATGCTAAAAAGACTGAAATGCTTTTAAATACTAGATGCGGCTCGATCGTGAAGCAGCGATCGACATCTGAAAAATAACGCTACAGATGAGAGAAACTATGTTTAAGACTTGTTACTCACTTCTAACTTAAGAAAATGCAGCAATATTAAATAAAAACAGGATCGACTTCTATTCTTGATTAAATAAACCAATTGTTGGCAAATATTGCGAGCATCAAACTTATAGCTCTGTGCTTTTAGACTTTTTCGAGTGCCGCAAATGAAATTATGTTAACTGCTTCAAAAGAAAAAAATAGGACTTTTGTGGTAAAATAACGCTTGTTTTAGAATCATTCTGTGGAGAAAAATTGAATTTTAGAAAATTAAAACGGGAGTGGTTCTCAAACTTAAGAGCTGATTTATTAGCAGGAGCGGTAGTAGCACTAGCTTTGATTCCAGAAGCGATCGCCTTTTCAATTATCGCCGGAGTCGATCCGAAAGTAGGATTATACGCATCTTTTATTATTGCAATGGTAACGGCAATCTTCGGCGGCAGACCCGGATTAATTTCGGCCGCAACCGGAGCAATGGCTCTTTTAATGGTTAATTTAGTAAAAGAACATGGCTTAGAATATCTTTTTGCTGCTGGCATTTTGACCGGAATTATACAAATCGTTTTCGCGCAGATGAAACTAGGGCGACAAATGAAATACGTTCCCCATGCGGTTATGGTTGGCTTTGTCAATGCCTTAGCAATTTTAATTTTTATGGCACAACTGCCCCAACTGATCGACGTTCCGATCGCAGTTTATTTGATGACTGCTGGTTCGTTAGCAATTATATATTTGCTGCCGCGATTTACCAAACTAGTTCCCTCCCCCTTAGTGGCGATCGTCTCGATGACAGCCATTGCGATATTTTTAGATATCGAAGTACCGACAGTAGGCGATATGGGAGAAATACCTACAACTTTCCCACCATTTGCGCTGCCCCAAGTACCTCTAAATTTAGAAACCCTCGAAATTATCTTTCCTTATGCGATAACCTTAGCACTCGTTGGCTTGTTAGAATCTTTGCTGACAGCTTCTTTACTAGACGAACTAACAAATACCCCCAGCGATAAAAACCAAGAAGCACGAGGACAGGGTATTGCTAATATTGTCAGCAGTTGCTTCGGTGGAATGGCAGGATGCGCGATGATCGGACAATCAGTAATTAATATCCAATCTGGTGGAAGAGGACGTTTATCGACCTTCAGTGCTGGCGTTTTACTGTTATTCTTTATGTTGGTACTGGGTAACTGGGTGCGGCAAATTCCAATGGCGGCCTTAGTTGCGGTCATGATTATGGTCTCGATCGGGACTTTTAACTGGTCTTCAATTACTCAAGTTGGTAAAATACCCCGCAGCGAAACTGCAGCAATGTTGACAACAGTATTTATTACGGTTTTGAGCCATAATTTAGCGATCGGTGTTGTTGTTGGCATAGCTTTGAGTACGGTTTTCTTCTCGCGAAAAATTGCTAAAGTAGTCTTTGTAGATCGAGTTCTGAGCGAAGATGGTAGCCACCGCACTTACACAATAGCCGGACAAATTTTTTTCGTAGCGATCGATGACTTATTAGAAAGGTTTGATTTTAACGAAGAAGTAGAAAAAGTAACTATAGACTTGAGTCACGCTCATATTTGGGATCGAGCAGCAGTAAGTGCGATCGATAAAATAGTCATCAAATTTCGCCGCATTGGGGCTGATGTAGAATTAGTAGGATTGAACGAAGCTAGTGCTGCTTTGCTCGATAAATTAGCCATTCATAACGATCCCAAAGCAGCAGAAAAAATGGCAGGTCATTAGTTAGATCCCCCTTCAAGTGAAATTCATATCAATAACTGAGATATTCGATCGTGAAACAAATTTTATTGTGTACTGACGGATCTTTATTTTCCCAAAGCAGCTACAAATATGGAGCGTGGTTGGCAAATCGATTGCAGGCAAAAGTTGATGTAATTTACGTTACCGATACCCGCAGAACAACAGTAGCAGAAACCAGAAATTTAAGCGGTAGCGTTGGTTTTGGTGCTGCTGAAGCTCTTTTAAATCAATTGGTAGCCTTAGAACATGAAAAGGCCAAATTAGACCGTCAACGCGCTCAAATAATTCTTGAAGATGCCCGTCAAGTACTGAGTGATAATGGAGTAAAACAGATCGAATTAATTCACGAAACGGGTTTTTTAGTCGATTGTTTGGAATCTTTTGAAGAAGAAGCCGATTTGATTATTTTAGGTAAACGAGGCGAAACGGCTGAGTTTGCTTCTAGACATTTAGGAGCAAATATAGAAAGGATAGTTCGTGCTTCTAGCAAACCTTGTTTGGTTACTTCACGTCAATTTAAACCAGTCCAACGTCTGCTACTTGCCTATGATGGCAGTCCGAGCGGCCAAAAAATGTTACAGTTTTTAATCGATTCCCCCGCTTTAAAAGGCTTGGAACTATATATTATTACCGTTGGCAAGAATTCAGAAGACGAAACGGCGATCGCTACAATTAAAGAAGCTCAGCAAAAGAGTCAAATGGGTGGTTTTAAACCCATATCCATTTTAAAAGAAGGTTCTCCAGAAATAGCGATCGCCACCTGTGCCGAAGAAAATAAGATCGATTTACTGATGATGGGAGCGTACGGACACAATCGCATTCGTTATCTTGTCATTGGCAGCACCACCACCCAAATTTTACGTACGACTAAGATTCCTGTTTTGTTGTTTAGATAAACTCAAGCCGAACCAACTGCATCGATCGCAGCTTCTAAGGCGATCTCCGCATGAGTCCAATGAGTACCCCCCTGACAAAAAACAATGTAAGGTTCTCTTAAAGGGCCGTCTGCAGAAAACTCCGAGGTACTACCATCGATAAAAGTACCCCCAGCCATTACTAACTGGCTCTCGTAGCCCGGCATTTGGGCCGGAGTTGGGTCTAAGTAAGAACCGACTGGAGAATGCTGCTGAATCGCTTTACAAAAGGCAATTAATTTTTCGGGACTGCCCAGTTCGATCGCTTGAATGATATCTTTACGACGTACTAAAGGAGCGGGATTTACCCGATAACCCAATTCATGGAATACCCAAGCAATTAAGTGAGAACTTTTAAGGGCTTCTCCTACCATTTGCGGGGCTAAAAATAAACCTTGAAACAACAAACTATTTCGATCGAAAGTCGCCCCTCCACTAGTACCGATACCCGGTGCTGTCAGACGAGATGCTGCCATTTCTACTAATTCGGCCTTTCCTGCTAAATAGCCCCCAGCAGTAACGATCGTACCTCCAGGATTTTTAATTAAAGAACCCGCCATCAGATCCGCACCTACTGCAGTTGGTTCGAGATTTTCGATGAATTCGCCATAACAGTTATCGACAAAACAAACAGTATTGGGGTTTTGCTGTTTGACAATTTTTACTATTTTTGCGATTTCGCTGGTTGACAAACTTTCTCGCCAAGAATAGCCGCACGATCGCTGAATTAATACTAAACGAGTATTATTATTTACTGTTGTAGATAGAGCATCCCAATCGATATATTTACCATTATTTAAAGGTAATTCCCGATATCCAATGTTAAACTCAGCTAAAGAACCGCAGCGATCGCCGCGCAAACCAATGACTTCTTCGAGGGTATCGTAAGGCGCACCAGCAACGGCTAACATTTCTTGGCCCGGACGAAGTACGCCAAATAAAGCACAGGCGATCGCGTGAGTTCCTGAAACAAATTGAACTCTTACTGCTGCTGCTTCTGCTCCCACGATCCTCGCGAAGACTCGATCTAAAGTCTCTCTACCGAGATCGTCGTGTCCGTAGCCACTGACACTGCTAAAATGATGCGTTCCAACCCGCTCGCATCTATATGCTTTCAGTACTTTTTTTAAGTTTGCCTTGACCTCAGTGTCGATTTGGTAAAAAATCGGAAATAGTGCTTTGCGCGCTCTTTCTAGCAGCTCTAAGCTGTTCATTTGTGAATATACCGTTAAGATAATAGTTGTGTAAATTAATGTAAATTAATTGCGAGCTTTTTTTAACTCGGCATGAAATTTACAAAATGTTTACTAGCTAGTTTTAACAATTTTTACCCCGATCGGGGCTATTTTGGGATCAATTTCGTACTTTAATTTACATGAGTATTGCAACGTCAAATCAATTAAATCCAGATTGGAAAATAATTATATACATGGGTTCGATCCATGCTGTAGCATTATTAGCATTAATTCCCAGTAATTTTAGTTGGGGCGCGCTCGGTGTTACTATTTTTCTTTATTGGCTCACTGGAGCTTTAGGAATTACCCTCGGCTTTCATCGTTTAGTTTCCCACCGCAGTTTTGAAACTCCTAAGTGGTTAGAATATTTTTTCGTATTTTGCGGAACTCTAGCTTGTCAAGGGGGCCCGATAAAATGGGTTGGCTTGCACAGAATGCACCACAAATTTTCAGACAAACAAGGCGATCCCCACGATTCTAATCGAGGTTTTTGGTGGTCTCACATGGGTTGGATGTTATTTGAAATTCCTGCCGATAAAGAAATCGATCGCTACACTAAAGACATCTCAGACGATTGGTTTTATAAATTCTGTCAAGACTTTTTTATTCCTATTCAACTAGTTTTAGGTTTGTTCCTATACTGGTTGGGAGGATGGCCTTTCGTAGTTTGGGGCATTTTCGTTCGCTTAGTAATAGTCTTCCATTTTACTTGGTTTGTTAACAGTGCTACTCACCAATTCGGATACGTAAGTTACGATTCTGACGACCATTCTAAGAACTGTTGGTGGGTGGCTTTAGTCACTTTCGGCGAAGGCTGGCACAATAACCATCACGCTTTTCAATATTCTGCTCGTCACGGCTTAAAATGGTGGGAAATTGATATTACTTGGATCAATATTCGCTTTTTACAAATGCTGAGATTGGCAAAAAATGTCAAATTAGCCCCAACAGATTAGGGAGCAATAAGTAGCATTGCTGCGTTCCAAGTCAAAAGTCAAAAGAGTTTAATTGATAGCAGAAGGGTGAGGCTTGATGAATTGTCGGCTTTTGCCTTTAAGGTAAAAGTTGAAGAATACAGTACCCTTGAAAACGGGTTATTTGGCACGAGTGCCTTTGATTCTTGAGATTTAAGCCTTTTGCCAAGATTAAATGTGGTAACCTTTACTTTTGCTGCTATGAAAAATAGTGCATTTAGTTTCAATTAGTCCTGACTTCTGACTTGGTAAGTCTCTTGACTTCGGTTGCTCCCTCTTCCCCTCTTAAAATCTCATGAAAGATTATCGCAAAATACCGATCGCAGAATGCTTCGAGCCTTTGATTCCGATTCCCTTAGAAAAGTTTGCAATTTTTCAACCCCATCCTTACCAAAAATTGGGGGCAAATTATCGCGGTAAATCTCCTTATTATCTACGTCGAGGAGTAGTAACAGCTCTAATTAAAGCGGCAGAAAAATTAGAGCAAGTTCGATCGCTTTGGAAAATTCAAATATTCGATGCTTACCGACCTGTAGAAGTACAGGCCTTCATGGTAAATTATACATTTAACGAGCTACTAAAATCACAAAAATTAGAGCTAGATAATTTATCCCCACAACAGCAAGAAACTATTTGGCAGCAAGTATATCAATTTTGGGCTAAACCCAGTTTAGATCCTCGCACTCCTCCACCCCACAGCACCGGAGGGGCGATCGATCTTACTTTAGTAGACGATTTGGGTCAAACTGTCGAGATGGGATCGGAGATCGACGAATTAAGCGCGCGATCGCATCCCGATTATTATGCCAATAGCACCGCACCAGAAAATCAAAAATATCACGAGCGACGGGAACTATTGCATGAGATAATGAAAGCTGGAGGCTTCACCAGACATCCTCGAGAATGGTGGCATTTTTCTAGAGGGGATCGAATGTGGGCCAGCCTTCTGAAATTGGAAACAGCATATTACGGAAGAGTTGAAGATTAAAAATATTATCTCAAATAAGTGCTAATTTACTGTTAATTTTAATTACGTTTATAATTGAATTTTATACTTATTAAGTAATAACAATTAATCGAATGTCATCGTGACAATAGATCGAGTAAAATATTAGGAAAAAATAACCTTGAAAGTGAAATAATGGAAATTTAGCGCGCTTAAATTTTGAATAAATCTATTCTGTAAAATATTCAATCCACACACACAGCAAAAAAAAATGCACTTTACTCTAGGATGGCAACAGTTTTTTAAACAAGAAATCGATCGAGAAGATCGAGAAATTAATTTAGCTAAAGCTGCTTTACATTATGCTCGAAACGAATACAGCGATATCAATCTGGAGCAATACCTCGTAAGTTTAGATCGAATGGCTCGAGATATTAAAGAGCATTTACCAGAAACTCGTTACCCTCTCAAAGTAATTCAAAGTATCAATCAATATCTTTTTGAAGAACTAGGCTTTACAGGAGATACTAAAGACTATTACAACCCCGAAAATAGCTTTATTAATAAAGTAATCGATCGCCGCTCCGGTATTCCCATTACTTTATCGATAGTTTACCTCGAAATTGCCGAACGTCTCGATTTTCCCATGGTTGGAATCGGTATGCCGGGACATTTTTTAATTCGTCCAGATTTTGAAGATGCGGGAATTTTTATTGATGTTTTTAATAAGGGTGAGATACTATTTCCCCAAGATTGTCAAGAGAAATTAAAGCAAATTTATCAAAGTCCGGTAGAATTAGAAGCAAGTTTTTTTGAGCCAGTCAGTAAAAGAAGAATGCTGGCTAGAATGCTGACCAATCTAAAATATATTTACTTCAAAAAAGAGCAATTTGTCAAAGCTCTCAGTGCTATCGAAGCAATTTTAATTTTATTTCCTCACAATCCCCTCGAAATGCGCGATCGCGGTTTAATATATTATCAATTATACGAATGGCAAAAGGCTTCTGAAGATTTACACTTTTATCTCAGTTTGCTGCCTCACGCTCCCGATGCTCGTGAAATTCGTAAATTAATCGAGAAAATGCAATAAGTGTTTATTTCTGTTGTTATTCCTACTTACAATCGCAAACCTATTTTAGAAAAGTGCCTTTTAGCTTTAGAAAATCAGCACTATCCTGATTATGAAGTAGTTTTAGTCGATGATGGTTCGACTGATGGCACTTTACCATGGTTGGCGGCAAATCGAAATCTTTTTCCTCACGTGCGATCGCTCTCTCAACAACACCAAGGCCCTGCTGCTGCCAGAAATTTGGGTGTAAAATCGGCTAAAGGGGATACGATTGTTTTTATCGATAGCGATTTAGTCGTAACTGAAAAATTTTTACAGGCTCATGTCGATGCTTTAATAGCAGGAGAAGCACAATTTAATAGCGATCGCATTTTTACTTACGGAGCGGTAATTAATACTTGTAATTTTCAAGCTCCTACTTCAGAATCATATAAAATAACTGACTTTTCTGCTGCTTATTTTGCTACCGGAAATGTGGCGATCGCTAAAAAATGGTTGGAAGAAGCTGGGTTATTCGATACTCAATTTCAACTTTACGGTTGGGAAGATTTAGAGTTAGGAGTTAGGCTCAAAAAATTAGGATTAAAATTAATTAAATGTCCCGAAGCTGTCGGCTATCACTGGCATCCTCCTTTTAGTTTGGAACAGATTCCCAGTTTAATTACAAAAGAAATTGAAAGGGGGAAAATGGGGGTGGTTTTTTATGAAAAGCATCCTACTTTTCAAGTCAGAATGATGATTCAAATGACTTCGATCCATCGAATTTTATGGGGTATTTTAACTTTAGGTGGATTTTTAAACGAAAAAACAATGTCACCTTTTTTAAAATGGTTAATCGATAATAATAAATCTCAATTGGCTTTAGAAATTGCTCGTATTTTTCTTAATTGGTATAACGTTAATGCTGTTTACGAAGCTTGGGAAAATAGAGTAACGAGTA
>CAYWIH010000180.1:0-4619 GCA_964458305.1 uncultured bacterium
CATCCAAAAAAAATTGTTCGACCATCGTGATAATGTGTAGATTAGTAAAGATGTAGCTGTTATTTAAGCGAAAAACGTGGAAATAAATCCAACTCAAACCATACCAAGTCCATCGAAAGACTTGCCTTTTACTCTCAAAGATGTCAAAGAAGCAATTCCAGCAGAATGTTTTCAAAGTTCGGCTTGGAGATCCTTATCTTACTTCTTCTTGGATGTAGGTATTATTACAGGATTGTATTTTATTGCATCGGCGATCGATTCCTGGTTCTTCTGGCCGATTTTTTGGCTGATACAGGGTACAATGTTCTGGGCTTTATTTGTAGTCGGACATGACTGCGGACATGGCTCTTTTTCTCGATATAAGTGGCTTAACAATCTGATCGGTCATTTATCCCACGCTCCGATTTTAGTACCTTTTCACGGTTGGCGCATTTCCCACCGCACCCATCACAGTAATACTGGTAGCATCGAAAATGATGAAAGTTGGTATCCGGTAACCGAAGAAATGTACCAAAACATGGGTTTTGTGGACAGATTTGCTCGTTTTAAGTTAATTTTATTCCTCTATCCTATCTATTTATTTAGACGCTCTCACGGTAGAAAAGGCGACCATTTTCGTCCTAGCAGCCCCCTATTTCGTCCTTCTGAAAAATGGGATGTAATTACTAGCACTATATCCTGTATTTTGATGGTACTTTTGCTAGCTTTTCTAACTTCTCAATGGGGTTTTATGTGGCTGGTAAAATACTATTTAGGCCCTTATGTAGTGTTCGTGATGTGGTTAGATTTTGTTACCTTCTTGCATCACACAGATCCCGATATTCCTTGGTATCGGGGCGAAGATTGGTATTTTCTTAAAGGTGCTTTATCGACGATCGACCACGATTATGGTTTTATTAACGACATTCATCATAATATTGGTACTCACGTAGTTCACCACATTTTCCATACCATCCCTCACTACAATTTAAAGACAGCCACTGAAGCGGTTAAACCTCTTTTAGGTGAATATTATCGCAAGAGCGATCGCAATATTTGGTCAGCTTTTTGGCGCGGTTACACTAGTTGCTATTTCGTTTCTAATGAAGGGAGTAAAGTCTACTATCAAAAACCCTTTACAACTCAGAAATAGTTGATGTCGCTTTTTTAACTCTCCAATCTTTCTTGGGGAGTTAATACCGTTTCTGTTTAATATTGCACTGTCGGGGTAGGAGGTCGTCGGTCTAGGTAGGGGGTCAATTAGGATAATAACTAAAGACTCTTAAAGCATAGTTGATGTTATCTGTAGCTTGATTTTTCAGAATTGGTTTAATTTGTGTTACTATCAATAAAAGTTAAGTTAGTTTAAGTTAAAAAATATAAATTTATTGCTTAGTTCACTTTTTTATTAGATATAATCTTTGCTCTTCAAACTATTATTAATTTTTGTATCTCAAGCATAGTTTTTTAAAATTGTCAATTAGAAAGATCTGGGATTTACTAAGATCTTTTTAACTGCGTTGCACTCAATTTGCATAATATTATGCCTACAAACGAACGGCAAAAGATAAAGATCGTGTCGTTCTCGCGGAGGAGAAAATTAATGACTAGTGCAACTTTTGAAGCTATTCATCAAAAAGGTTTGACTGTAGCAAGATTCCCCCATATGGGAAAAACTTACGACAATATTGCTGCTGGGTTGCGAGGATTTTCTGTTGATGGCTATCTCGTACTTTATTATCCTCGAGTCGATGGTGCTGAAGGTATCGATATAGTAGAAGTAGTAAGTGACGATCGCGCTTTAGAATTACAACAAGCTTGAAGCGATCGCTGTTTACATAACTCAATCAAAATTAAAAAATTATTGCCGCTATTTATTTAGTTTAAATCCGAGTAATAGTATTTTATTTTTTCGCAAAACCTGATAAAGTAGGGAATCGTTCCCAATCTTGCGATCGAAATACAATTATATGACCTCTACAAACGACAAAAAAATTGTTAAAGAATATTTCAATGCTACGGGATTCGAACGGTGGCGTAAAATTTATGGCGATGCTGAAGTAAATAAAGTTCAAGAAGATATTCGCATCGGACACCAACAAACGATCGATACTGTTATAAAATGGCTTCAAGATGATGGCAATTTAGCAGAATTGTCGATCTGCGATGCGGGTTGTGGAGTTGGTAGCTTAAGTATTCCCTTAGCGCGATCGGGTGCAAAAGTCAATGCTTCGGATATCTCCGAAAAAATGGTAGAAGAAGCCAGAGAACGAGCAAAAGAAGTTTTACCCGATGGAGAAAATCCTAATTTTACGGTACAAGATTTAGAACATTTGAGCGGCAAATATCATACAGTTATCTGTTTGGATGTTTTAATTCATTATCCCCAACAAGAAGCCAGCAAAATGATCGCTCATTTAGCAAGTTTAGCAGAGTCTCGTTTGATTATTAGCTTTGCACCCAAAACCTTTTGGCTGTCTATACTGAAAAAAATTGGTGAATTATTTCCGGGCCCCTCAAAAACAACTCGCGCCTACCAACACAGCGAAACTGATATAATCAAAATGTTAGAAAGTAATGGGTTTAAAATCGCTCGTAACGATATGACCAGCACCCGTTTTTACTTCTCTCGCATCCTCGAAGCTACCAAAAGCTAAATAAAAAATGGCAGTTACTACCCGCAAATTAATCGAATGGAAGCGTAAAGGTCGTCCCATCGTCACCCTTACTGCTTGGGATTATTCGATCGCGGGAATTTTAGATCGAGCTGGTGTAGACGTTATCTTAGTCGGAGATACTTTAGCAGAAGTAGCTCTAGGACATCAAAATACTCTACCTGTAACTTTAGAGGAAATGATACACCATACTGCCGCAGTCTGTCGAGGGGTAGAACGAGCTTTAGTAGTCTGCGATCTGCCCTTTTTAAGTTATCAAATCAGTATAGAGCAAGCGGTAGAATCGGCCGGTAAAATTTTAAAACAAACCGGAGCGGGAGCGGTAAAATTAGAAGGAGGCAACCCCGATATTGTCGCCACGATCGCTAAATTAACTAGCGTTGGTATTCCAGTAATGGCACATATAGGATTAACTCCCCAGTCGGTTAATATCTTGGGCTATCAAAAACAGGGAAAAACAGATCTCGAAGCGCAAAGAATTATCGATGAAGCGATCGCAGTTAGTAATGCTGGTGCTTTTGCAGTTGTTTTAGAGCATATTCCTTCCCAATTAGCCGCAATTATTACCGATAAAATTACTATCCCTACTATCGGTATTGGTGCTGGTAAAAGTTGTGACGGACAAGTATTAGTTACGGCAGATTTGTTAGGATTGACAAAAAAACGACCTCCATTTGCTAAATCTTATATTAATTTGCGAGAAATTATTACCGAAGCTACTGAAAGTTTTATTTCCGAAGTAAAAGATGGGAAATTTCCCGTCGAAGAAGGGTGAAATGGAAGACTGGGGGCAAAAAATTCAGGAAATTGCTAAAGATTGGTTATTTTCTTAAAAGCCGATCGTTATGATTAATTATTACAAAGCGGCCCGGGACATAAATCGATCGGTCTAGGATCTGTAGGAGTGGATCTCGGTCGATCTCTACGAGATGGTGTTTGTTTTGGTCTATTTAGTCGTCTGTTTCGTTCCCTTTCTATTTCTCGATCGGCATTATTAATAATATTATCTGCTTTATTTTGCCAAAGCTCGGAAATTGCTAGATCTTTAAGTTTTGCTGCTTTATTTTTAGCTTCAACCCAGTTTTTAGCTTGCAAAGCTCGCTCGGCTTCTGTATATAAACTGTTACTTTGTTGCTCGTTTTCTTGCCATTTTTCAAGTTCGAGAAAACTTTGTTTTTTGAGAGAATTATTATCGGCTAGGGGAATTGTTTGAAGTTTTGCTTCTGCTTTTTTAAGGTCGCCATCTTGCTGATATAAACTTTTAGCTTCGGCAATTATTTTTTGCGTCCAAGTTGCAATATTATTTTGAGTTTGTTGATAAAAAGAATTGTTTTGAGAGATCCGATCGGCTGTGGCGATCGCCTGAGAATATTGGAATAGATCGGCTTGCTTTAAAGATAATTTAAAACGACAATTAGCTAATAATTCTTTCGATTTATTTTTGAATTTAGGTAGCAAATCGATTGTATTAGTTTCTGCTTTGTCGATACATTCTTGATATTTTCCTTGAGAATATGTATCTTCAATATTTTGAATTATTTCCAGATTATTTTGGTCGATTTTTGCTTGGTTAAGTCTCCTTAAATGTTGTTGATATAAAAATAGTCCCGAACAACTTGATAATGCGATTAATAAAAGAGCTAATAAGGAATTTTTTCTATTAAAAGTTTGAGATTTTAACCCTTGTAATCTAGTTTGGGGTAAGATTTGTATTTTAGTTGGAACTGACTTTTTTTTAGTAACAGTATAATTTCGATCGTTAACAGGTTGAGAGTGATTTTTATTTTCAGCTAGAGTCGATGGAGTATTAGGATAAGAATCTTCTTTGGAAATAATTGGTAAATTATTATTCAAACTATTTAAATCGAGGCTAACCTCCTCAGCCGACTGATAACGCTCTTTAAAATTAAACTGAGTCATTTTACAAAGAATCGTATCTAATTTACAATCATCTTTTTCCGATCG
>CAYWIH010000180.1:4719-7696 GCA_964458305.1 uncultured bacterium
AATTGATTATCGCCTTGAGTACAAATAATATTTGCTGGTTTGATATCGCGGTGAATTACACCTTGAGAGTGAATATATTCTAAGATTTACAAACAATCTTGTAGGAGTTTAATTACTTTTTGTTTTGGCCAAGAAACCTCAATAATTAATTTTTCGATTAGAGGAGGCCCTTCGATATATTGCTGGACTAAATAAAAATGTTGTTCTTCTTCAAAGTAAGCAAGTAATTGGGGGATAAAGGGGCAATCGCCTAATTTTTGGAGGATTTTAGCTTCAGTAGCAAATAAACGTCTAGCCAGTTCCAAAGAGGATCGATCTTTGTAGGAAGGATTGAGTTGTTTGACCACGCATAAAGCGCGATCGGGTAACATTAAATCTTTGGCTAAATAAGTCGTGCCAAAACCTCCTTGTCCCAGTTCTTGAAATAATAAATAACGGGAAACTAATATTTTTTCTTCAAACATACTTAAAACTCCTCTCAAATCAATCTTAATTTTTAAATACAAATTATCTTAGATTTTAAAAAAGATGATACTGTAACCCGCAATACATAGATTGTTGGAGACAAGAAAATTTTAGAGATTTACTGGAAATTGTCAAGCTTAACTCGATTCAAAAATATTTATCATTTTTTTTTCTTAATTTTAATCAGCTTATTAAGTGCGGAATCGAGTTTTGCACAAATTCAACGCGAACCACCCACCTTACCCCCACCTTTACCAGAAAGAGAGTTACCACCTTTAGACACTCCTCGAGAACCCGATCGACAAGTACCGCGATCGCCTTTTCGAGATACTTTATTTGTTAGGGAATTTAATATTGTTGGTAGTACTATATTTACTAAAGAGCAATTGCAAGAAGTTGTCGATCCTTATCTCGATCGAGAAATTTCTTTTGCAGAACTGATCGAATCTGCATCTAGAATCAATCAGCTCTATTTTGATGCTGGTTATATTACTTCTGGGGCGATCGTTCCTCCACAAACAATTCGCGACGGAATAGTTACCATTCAAGTTATCGAAGGATCGCTGAGTGAAATTAATCTAACTGGTTTAGATCGACTAGATTCCGGTTACGTGCGCTCGAGAATAGAAAAAGGAGGTAGAACCCCTTTAAATCGCGATCGATTGCTGTTGGCTTTACAATTATTGCAATTAGATCCTCTAATTGAAAATATATCAGCAGAACTAGCAGCAGGAGCGAGGCCCGGACAAAGTATTTTAAATCTCGAAGTCTCAGAAGCCGATCCGTTTACTTTGCAATTGAGTCTCGACAATCAAAGATCTCCTTTAGTCGGTACTTTTCGCCGCAAATTAGATCTCGAACATTTAAATTTATTTGGCTTAGGCGATCGTTTTATTGTCGGTTACGTTAATACTGATGGTTCTAATTCCCTCGATAATCTCAGTTATACCATTCCGATTAATGCCAGTAACGGAACTGTTTCTTTTCGTCACAGTCGCACGGCCAGCGATTTAATTAACTTAGATCCTGTTTTCGATCTGCTCGATATTACTACAGATACTACCGATTATAATTTGACTTATCGTCAACCTCTCTATCAAACTCCCAATCGCGAGTTTACAGTAGGTGGAACGCTTTCAGTATCTTTAGCTCAAAGTTTGGGCTTTTTTGAAGATATTGCTTTTCCGATCTCGGTAGAAGCTAACGATCGCGGTGAAATTAATATTTCTGCTTTGCGTTTATTTCAAGAATATGTCGCGCGCGATCGCCGGCAAGTTTTTGCTTTTTTATCGGAATTTAATATCGGTTTGGATATTTTTCAAGCCACTATCGACAACGATCCCGAACTCAATTTAGCTGATTCTCAATTTTTTGCTTGGCGCGGACAAGCCCAATATTTACGTTTGCTCAACTCGAGACCTCCTTATACTACTTTATTACTGCGATCGAGTTTGCAATTTTCTGACGATATTTTATTACCTCGAGAACAGTTTGCTTTAGGTGGTGCTTTAAACCTCCGGGGTTATCGTCAAAATGCTTTTTTTGGAGATAACGGGTTATTTCTTTCTGCTGAAGTTCGTCAACCTATTTTGTCGATCGAGAAATGGGATTTAGATTTGCAAATAGCTCCTTTTCTCGATTTTGGTACAGTTTGGAACGATCCTAGTTCATCACGAACGATTCCCAGAGATCGATTCTCCGCCGTGGGAGTGGGTTTGATTTTAAATATCGGCAATAATTTTGATGCTCGTTTAGATTGGGGTATTCCTTTAGACGATCTCGGCCAGTCGAAAAATAATTTACAAGAAAATGGTGTTTATTTTCAAGTTCGCTATCGACCTTTTTAATATTAGGTTCGCGCTCATTACTTATTTATCGGCGTAAACTACCCCACGCTAAGAAGGCGGGGGCTTTCGGTAGCCCCTTCGCCCTATTTTGATATTAAAGCCAATTACCGATTAAAACAAATCCAGCCCAATAATAAGGTTTGACAAACTGGGAATCTTTCAATAAAGATAGTTGTGCGTTACGTAATGCTTCGGCTCGACTAATTCCTGGTTGATTTAATTGGGAATAAAGTTGTTCCATTATCAGAGCCGTAGAATCGTCTTGAACTGCCCAGAGTGTGGCGATCGTACTTCTCGCTCCCGATCGCAGGGCTACCCCAGCTATACCTAATGCTGCGCGATCGTCTCCTTTTGCTGTTTCGCAAGCACTCAAGATCAATAGTTCGATCGGTTTTTCTCTTTGACGATTTCTTGCTCCTAACAATTCATCTAACTCTTTAACGTTAATTTTACGATCCCACGCCAGTAAAAAAGTCTCTTCGGCATCAGATGAAAATTGTCCGTGAGTTGCTAAATGTACGATCTCTGAGGGAGTCGATCCGATTTTGTTCCTGAGTGCGTCACTAGTGAACTGTCGATCGAGCAATACTTCTGTTGGAACGGATGCGGCAGTCAGAATAATGATAACTCAGAGGTTGGCCGGGTACTGACAGAATAATCGCCAA
>CAYWIH010000181.1:0-7568 GCA_964458305.1 uncultured bacterium
GCAGAAGTCAGAAGTCAGAAAAAAGATCGACTTGGATACGTATTATAAAGATTTGATAGCTAAGGAATTTCTCGATTGTATTAGTAATACGATCGCTAGGATTCAAGCTAGAGAAAACAAAAAACAAGCTCATAATAATCCCTTCCAAGAAATTCTTCTTCCTCAAGAAGCAGTATTTTGGTCGCGTTTCGAGAGGTCATTTAGCACCAGTTTTGGTCAAAGGCTAGTCGAGACAATATCTAAATATGTTGTCTTAGCTAATGGAGCTGAAGCAGCAGAAACTCAGAAGGAAATAAACTTTTTTTTATCCGAGGAAGAACTAACAAATATTAGAAATCATATTCAGGATTTGCGGAGCAAAAGATTAGGAAGGAAACCAACTTGGATTGAGGATTTGCGATCGGTATGCTGCCAAGATATAGAGAAAACTTTACCAATAAAAGCTAACTTCGATCTCTGGTATAAAAAAGCGAACAAGGACATTTATATCAGTATCAAAACTGTTAAACCAAACATAGACCAAACTGCAGTTGCTAAAGAAGATATGATGAAGCTGAAATGCGGTTATCTAGAGTGCGAAGTTTACTTTGGACTTTATTACAATCCTTTCGGCGATAGCAGAGAACTTTATGCTCATAACCCACCTTTTAGTATTTTTGATATGCACAAAGATTCTGTTGTTCTAATCGGTAAAGATTATTGGGATACGATCGGTAAAGTTGGTACTTATGAAGAGGTATTGAAAATTGCTGAAAGTGTCAGAGAAGAAGCCAAAAACATTATGAATAGATATAAACCGTAACATTAACTATTAATTAGATAGCTCTTTAAAATAGGCACTTTTCCAAGATTTATGGTCGCAATTTAGATATCTTGAATATGGGAAATTTTCAGGAGAAAATATTTTCTCGCCATTCATATGTTTAAGAATTAGTTTCCCTACAGCTTCCCCTAAACTAACAGAAACAGCATTACCAATTTGTTTATATTGGTTTAATATTTTGCCAGCTATAAACCAATCGTCGGGAAATTCTTGAACTCTTTTATATTCTTCGACAGATAAAGGTCGATCTAATTCTGGATGGGCTAAATCGGTTGCAGGCATCGCCGGATGGCTGACTAATGTAGGACAAGGTTTATCCCAAGCAATTCTTCTTAAGAATCCGGTTTTCCCTCCTCCTGCATAATATGACTTTCCTAATGCTTCTTTCTGAACTTCTAGGGGTAAATTTTTCCAATTCTGACCTGCTTTTAATAATTTATAATATTTAAGACGTTTTTCAGGGAAATTAATGTAGTTATGTCCGTCAGAAGGTAGCCCAGCGATCGCTTCGCGAAAAGTTATCCATTTTGGCAAGTTAAACTCACTTTTATTTGAATGAGTAGGTTCTAAATAGGGTAATTCATGACCGTCTCGATCGCAAATCAAAATTACTCTTTCTCGCATTTGAGGAGATCCAAAGTTAGCAGCATTATAAAGATTAAATGATACGCCATAACCAGCATTTTCTAGCTTGGTTAATATATATCGCAAAGCACCGCCAGGTTGTTCGTCAGCAGATAATGGAGCATAATTTTCTCCTCGTTGGTTATGTGGTCTGTGTAATAAAGGTGCTGACAATAAACCTCTTACATTTTCAATAATTGCATATTTAGGCCTAATTGCTGCGATCAGTTGGACGAAGCTTAGAAAAACGTTTCCTCTTTCATCGTTAAAACCAAGCCGTTTACCAGCAGTGCTAAATGATTGACATGGCGGGCCGCCTACTATCAAGTCAACATCACTATTTTTAGAAAATCCTGCAATCTTCAATATTTCTGCGGCATTATAATTTCTGAGATCGCCAATTAGGGGACAATCTGGTTTATTTTTTGCGATCGTCTGACGGGCATTTTTGTCTATTTCGGAAGCTAAAACAATTTCAATACCGCTTTTTTCCAAGCCAAGATCTAATCCCATCGCACCAGTAAAAAAGCTGAGTGCTTTGCAACCTAAAGATTTAGACGAGGTATTTCTAGAAGAGCGATCGAGTTTGACTGGTTCGATCTCGCTTTGCGGGCCGCTTTTTAAGATCGCAAAATTGTTTTTAAATTTATTGAAATCTGCAATTTCAATAACCCATTGTTGCCCGACTTTTTGCCCTTTTAGTTTTCCAGATCGCAACAGTTTCCTGATGTATTGAGGGGTATAACCGCAGGTTAAAGCAGCGTTGCGGACACTAATCAATTGGGATTTCATTTTGTTTCTTTAGCGAAACTATTTACAGTCCCTATTTTTTACTACAAAAAAAGAAGTGCTGTCAAGAGCTAATCCCTCGATATTGTTTCTGGTTTTGAAGGATTGAGCGATCGAAACTGATTCGAGAAGTTAAAATTATTGAGCTACTGGTGCTTGAAATAATTCGATGCTTTTAATCCAGATAGTGCCACTACTTTTAAAATCTATTTCTAGTTTAATCTTTCCTGGGGTTGTTGTTGCTTGGAAGTGTTGTTTAACTTCGTAAATACCCCAGTCGAGATCTCCTCCCGATAAAGATAAGCTTCTAGATCGAGTGGTAGTGCCGTTAAGCCAAGCTAGATCGGTAATATTTCCGATCTGAGATAATTGAAACGATGCTCCCTCTTTTAAAGATGCTGTTTTAATTCGCGCTCGACAAGCTATAATGCGTTCGCTAGTTCTTAGATCGGGAATTTCAAATAAAACTACGTTTCTGGCTGAATCGAAGAGATTACTTTTAAAATTACCACTAAAAGAGCTTTTTTCTCTTTCATATGCTTCGATCCGCCAAGCATTTTCTTCTACCCAAATACAACCCTGGCTCAAAAGTCGATCGCTACTGGGATCGAATCTACGAATTAACTCGAATGGTGCAGCAGGTTCGGGAATTTTAAAGAATTCTTCCACACTTTTGCCGATGTTATGTGCTGCATATTCTACATTCGATTTTACCCATTGTTCGGTTTCCGATTGCAACTTTTCAAAAATTCGATCGAACATTTTAATAAATATTATTGGTATTTTATTGACGTTTAAGATGCCAATAGTTTAGCTTATTAAATCATTTTTTTGATTTTTACTGCTCTTTTGGCAATTCGTCAAAACTAGTTCGATCAAACTATCAACAATGCGATCGCTTTCCATTGGCATGAATTTTTTACCGCCAAAGATCTCTTGGGTCATAATAAAATGAATTAAAGAGCCGACAAAAATCCGCGCGATCGCTTCTGGATCTTTAAATTTTAATTCTGGGCGATCTTGAAAATATTCTATTAAAATCTTCATCGCTGGTTTGGCTACGTTTTTTAAAAATAGTTCCCCCAGATCTGGCCTTTCTCTCGACTCTGCTACGATCAACCTCGCAAAAGCAAGATGATCTTTTTCGTTAACTTCTGATAATATTCGCTCCGCTAAACCCCTCAATACCTCCTCTGGCTCTCCTCGCAAGGGTTTCGACCATACTAACTGAAATTTTCTGGCCCCCATATGCTCGATTAAAGCCCGAAATAGCCCTTCTTTATCGGAAAAATGACTGTATAAGGTTTGCTTGGAAACTCCCGCAGAGCTGGCTATTCTGTCCATGCTCGTCCTCGCATACCCGTATTTTAAAAACTCCGGTAACGCTCCGGTTAAGATTTGTTGGGCTTTATCTACTGATTTATAGGTTCTTGGCATAATTGTATTATTGATGTAATATCAAGCTCTGCATCGATTTGTGACTCCTTTTAGTTAAGGAAATGTAATAGTTGACAGTATCATACTGCTCGGTCTATTCTAGATCGTAATACTAGACGACACGGTCTAGTTAAGGAAAAGGTAAATAAATGGATATTTTGACGTTATCACTATTATTAGTGGCGATCGGATTATACGAACAATTACTAAATGGAAAATATAAAATTTCAGCAAGACTGCTAGACTGGCTGGAAAAGAAAACGAAAAAAACTAAATATTAAACCATTGAGGAGGGATCGGGCCGATGGAAGAAGACATAGACTTAAAAACAAATATACTATCAAAATCTAGCAAAAAATCTTTAATCAGATTGTCGATCGCGGGTTTGATCCTAATTAGTGGTATAGCAGTATATAGCACCAGAAACAACGAAACAGAAACCGACACAGTACCTCAAATTACGATTGCTCCGAGCGACATTAACGTCACCGCATTAGGAAGGATCGAACCGTTAGGAGGAGTAATTAAGCTATCCCCTCCACCAAGCCAAGGAGGGGCGAAAGTAGCCCAGTTATTAGTCAAAGAAGGAGATCGAGTCAAAGCCGATCGCACAGTTGCCATTTTAGATAATTACGATCGCCTAAAAGCAGCAGTAGAATTAGCCGAAAGCGAAGTAAAAGTAGCAACAGCAAATCTAGAGATCGTCAAAGCTGGAGCAAAACAAGGAGAGATCGAGGCTCAAATTGCAGCTATAAGTAAGTTAGAAGCGCAACTAGAAACAGAAACCCTAGCTCAACGAGCAACCATCGATCGCTTAAAAGCAGAATCAGCTAATGCAGAAATAGAGTTACAACGCAATCAAAGATTGGCAGAAGCAGGAGCAATTTCGGCCTCAAATTTAGATCGATTTCGTTTAAATTTAGCAACAGCAGAAGAAAGAGTTAGAGAAGCAGGAGCGAATTTAAATAGAATTACAAATACTTTAGATCGAGAAATTCGGCAAGCAAAAGCAAATCTCGATCGCATTTCTGAAGTTAGAGATGTGGACGTAGAAAAAGCCAAAGCAGAATTAAACAGGGCGATCGCCTCTTTAGGGAAAGCAAAAGCCGATCTCGAACAAGCTTATGTCAAAGCTCCGATCGACGGTCAAATTCTCAAAATTCATGCTTATCCTGGGGAAAAAATTTCCGAAAACGATGGACTGATGGAAATAGGTCAAACCCAGCAAACGATCGTCATTGCTGAAGTTTACGAAACTGATATTAGCAGAGTAGAAATAGGACAAAAAGCAACAATTCAAAGTCAAGGTGGTGCTTTTGCAGAAAAATTAACGGGAAATGTTTCTAAAATAGGTTTACAAATTGGCAAACAAGACGTTCTCGATACCGATCCTGCTGCCGATGTTGATGTCAGAGTTATCGAAGTTGAAATTCTTTTAGATCGAGAATCTAGCCGTCGCGTTGCTAGTTTAACTTATGCCAAAGTTATCGCCAATATAGAAACCGATCGAGTAGCAAGTAGCAAGTAATAAGTAATAAATAAAACAATGAAAATTCCTTTATCTTGGTTGCAATTGAGCCACGAAAAAGTCCGTTTTTTTGTCGCGATCGCGGGAATAACTTTTGCTGACGTTCTGATGTTCATGCAGTTGGGATTTCGCGATGCTTTATTCGATAGTTCGACGAAAATGCATAACACTTTAGAAGGGGATATTTTTATGATAAGTTCCCAATCGGATTCGACAGCTTTTGCTAGTAGCTTTTCGCGCCGCCGTTTGTATGGAATAGCGGGAATAAAAGGGATCGAATATGTAACGCCAATGTATATCGGTGCTGCTGATTGGAAAAATCCTTATTTACGCAATACTCGTCGGATTTTTGTTTATGGAATTAATCCTAAATATCCTGCTTTAAATTTACCGGGAGTCGAGCAAAATATTGAAAAAATAAAATTTCCAGATACGGTTTTATTTGATGAATTATCTAGATTAGATTTCGGCCCGATCGCCTCGGAATACAAACAAGGAAAAAATGTCGTCACGGAAGTATCTAGCCGTAAAATTAGAGTTGGCGGTTTATTTTCTCTCGGAACTTCTTTCGGTGCTGACGGTAATATTATTACTAGCGATATTAATTTTTTACGTCTGTTTCCCAATCGAAATCCCGGTTTAATCGATCTCGGCATTATTAAATTAGAAGAGGGTGCGGATAAAGATTTAATCTTAAGAACATTGCAGAATAAATTAGTCGAGGGAGACGTAATGGTTTTCGATTTCGATAGTTTAATCGCTCACGAAAAAAATTACTGGCAAACAAGAACGGCAGTCGGATTCGTGTTTACTTTAGGTACTATCATGGGTTTTATTGTCGGTATCGTAATTGTCTATCAAATTCTTTATACTGATGTCGCCGACCATTTACCCGAATATGCGACCCTCAAAGCAATGGGATATACGGATTTATATTTATTAGGTGTAGTTTTTCAAGAAGCAATAATCTTGGCATTTATTGGTTACCTTCCTAGCGTTTCTTTAGCGATGTTACTTTATTTTGGTGCTGCTAATGCTACGGGTTTACCGATCGCTATGACTGCTTCTAAAGCCGTTACTGTTTTTGTTTTAACTGGGGTAATGTGTTGCGTTTCTGGAGCAATTTCTGTCGGCAAACTTCGAGCTGCAGATCCGGCAGATATTTTTTAAAAAATTATCCAATATAACTTATGAAAAATCCTCAAAACGAAGTTATTGCTATTAAAAATCTCGATCATTTTTTTGGCGAAGGACTGTTAAGAAAACAGATTTTATTCAAGATCGATTTAACTTTAAAATCTGGGGAAATAGTAATTATGAAAGGCCCTTCCGGTAGCGGAAAAACTACTTTATTAACTTTAATGGGTGCGCTGCGATCGCCCCAGTCGGGAAGTTTGCAAGTATTGGGTCAAGAATTAGTTGGTGCTAGCAAAAACAAAATGGTCGCCATTCGCCGTCAAATTGGCTACATTTTTCAAGCACATAATTTATTAGAGTGTTTGACCGCCAGACAAAACGTGCAAATGTCAATCGAACTTCACAATAATTTATCTAGTTTGGAAGCAAAACAAAAATCGATCGCCATGTTAGAAGCGGTAGGATTGGGGGATAGAATCGAATATTACCCCCAAAATCTTTCTGGAGGTCAAAAGCAACGAGTAGCGATCGCCCGCGCTCTGGTAAGCCATCCTAAACTAGTTTTAGCAGACGAACCAACTGCTGCTTTAGATAGTAAATCGGGTCGCGATGTAGTGGAAATAATGCAAAGATTGGCTAAAGAATTGGGATCTACTATCCTGATCGTCACTCACGATAATCGCATTTTAGACGTAGCCGATCGCATTGTTGAAATGGAAGACGGACGTTTGCGCGTTAATAATATCAATAAAGTATCTGTAGATTAGCAAATTCCGATCGAAGAGTAATATTTAACGATAAAAGCTTTAACTTTTCTTGTCCTAATTAAGTTAAACAATTATCTCTAAATTTAGGATAATTAAACTAAAAATAAATTATAATTTTCGATCGCTAATTTCACAGCCTAAACATTTTTCATCAGCTAAATTTAAATTTATAACAGGAGCAAAATTTTTAATAAAGTTATTTTTTAAATACAAAAAACGTAAATTATTTAATTTACTTAAAGGAGAAATATCGCTTATTTCATTATTTGATAATTTCAGTCCTTTTAAATTACTTAACCCAGCTAGAGGAGTAAGGTCGCTTATTTCATTATTTGAAACACTTAGCCCTATTAAATCATTCAATTTAGCTAGGGGAGTAAGGTCGCTTATTTCATTATTTTACAAACTAAGGCCTATTAAATAATTTAAACAATCTATAGGAGTAAGTTCTATTAATTTTTTT
>CAYWIH010000182.1:0-7302 GCA_964458305.1 uncultured bacterium
TAGCAATTTTTGTTTTCCAGTTTGCCAACTGATTGTTTAATAATTTTCGCAATAAGGGGGATGATGAAAAATAAACCAGTGAAATAAGCGATTAGCATTGTTTGAATTCTTTCCTAATTGATTCAAGCATCTTCATTTACACCTCTCCTTCAAGAGTAGTAAAGAAAATACATATTTCAGATAGTCTGTAAGGCAAATTGTTTAAAATTTGTTACACAAACACTAAAGCTTATTTATTGATAAATATCAATTAGTTTGTTACATTAATTGCAATAATAATAAATGACTTAATATTTGTATAAATACGTTTAGTTATCTATCATTAAATAATATTTTGCCGTTTCTGACACAGTAAAATTGAGTAATCGATCCTGCCCTAACTCAAGTTCTAAAACAGGTTTAACGGGATCGACCTTTAAAACATGATTTTTTTCGTAGCGTGAAATCTAAACCAATCGGGATAAGAATGTAGTCTTGCTCCGTCTCTAACTGAAATGCACCGAGGAGTGCCATAATAATTGGACGTGGGCAACTAAAAGCACTTTTTTTCTAGCCTTTCCTGCTCTCAAAGTCCTGGATATCCGATCCGGGGCTAATTTGAAAAAACGACTAATAGGCACTTCTATAACTAAACGATCTAATGCTCATTTAGATAAGAACTAAGATTTCAATATTCTGGTTTTACCCAATCTTTTTTCTTTAATTTAGGATAATTATTAACTTCAGGAATATCGGCGATCGTCAATTTCGGATCTCGATCTAATTTTAGTTCCGCTCAGATCGATCCTACTAGCGCAAATAACTGGAGTATGGGAATAATTAAACCTGAAATATATTTGAAGAATCAACATAGGTTGTATATGTTTTTCTAGTCGTTTTTTTGTTTGTTCTACCTTTTAATCTTAGATAAATAAAATAACCGATCGATGTGGTAATAATTATATTTACCTTGCTCGCTCGCTCTTTATATTTTTCAATGTATGAGCTTAATTTTAATTTGAATTTTAGGTCTATTAAAAGCATATTTATTGACTTCTTTTCTCTCTTTATTGAATTTTATTGATATCTATAAAATGAATGCCACTGATTTAAGGCGAAACCTGCTCCCTGCAAGTACGATTAATTAAGGCTTTTGAGGTTAAGTCAGCGGCATTCATCTATAAAATCTCGCTTGCTTAATAAATATGATTACTCATAACTGAAAATTACACAGTATGAAAAAGTATGAAAAATTATGATATTTTATCAATATTACCGATCGTGATTATCTGCAATTACTCTTGAAAAAATTAGAGGAATTTCTCGATTCAGTTCCCTCGATGCAGCTAACCCCTTAAGTAGTCCCTATAAATAAAAACAAAATTCTTCTAACTCGAATAACTTCTTTTGCTTATTTCTGTAGCAATAAGCGATAAAAAGCGGAATAATTGAAAGTATTTTCGTGCTTTTCAACTTATTTTTAATCTGATTTTCATTTTTAACTTTATTGATTCTCAGAATTAAATTCGATACTGAGAGTATTCAGTTGTAAAAATACATTTTCGATCGACCAACAAATTTGAGGATGTCAGGATGAAAGTAAGAAAACTCGGGAAACTAGCCGCAATAAGTGTTATTAGTTTTATGGTTGTCACTGGTTGCGTTAATAGTTCTAATAACGCTGTATCGACAGATAACGCTACTGGCGAAATTATTAGTGTTTACATTGAAAAAGGTACAGCAATCAAAGGCATAGATCCAGTAGCTTATTTCAAAAAAAGTAAGCCCGTTAAAGGCCAAGAAAGTTTTAGCTTTGAATGGAAAGGAGCTAATTGGCTGTTTTCTTCTGCCGAAAATCGCGATTTATTTGCCAGCAACCCTGAAAAATATGCGCCTCAATATGGTGGGTTTTGTGCTTGGGCTGTCGGTCAAGGTAATTTAGTCTCGATCGATCCCGAAGCTTGGAAAATAGTTGACGGAAAACTTTATCTCAATTACAACAAGCAGGTACAAAAAACTTGGGAAGAAGATATTCCCGGTAACATAGCTAAAGCTAATGCTAACTGGCCCGCAATCCTTAATCAATAATTTCAGCCAATTTAGCAATGATAGTTCGATCGCACTAGAAAGATAGGAGTAATAATCTATATTAACTAGGGCTGCCTTATTTTGACTTCAATCTAAAGAGCGATTTTTAGCCAGGGAAGGATTTTTTTTCTCCTCTTGCAATGAATAAAAAAGGTAATTACTTTTAAAATGTAGAAAATTAGCTCTAATTTTAGGATTAAAGCTTTTAAAAGCAAGACTTCCTAAAATTACTATAATCACCACAGGGACAGCAAATTTTAAAGCGTCAGTCCAATTAAATAATGACATACTTCCACCTATATAAGTAATCAAAAAAGTAGAAGGAATCATACCTAATACTGTTGCAATAGCATACATTGGGAAAGGTATTTTTATTACACCAGCTCCATAACTCATTAAATCGAAAGGAACGATCGGAACGAGACGACTCAAAAAAATTAAACCGCTAATGTAAATATTTTGTTTGTTTTTTTCAAAATTAATTTTTTTACCTGTTAATGCTTTTATTCCTTCTTCTCCAAGTTTTCGTCCGATAAAATAAGCGATCGTAGAACCAATAAACCCCCCAATAACAGTGTAGATTCCCCCTGTTATTGGATTCCACAGCTTACCAGCTACAATCGCGAAACACGAACCCGGTATTGGAGATATAACAACCGATAAAGCTATTAAACTTATATATACTAAAGGTGCAAACCAGCCCGAATTTTTAATTATTTGCTCCAAATATTCTACAGACCAAATATTACTATCAACACTTTGAGATAGCCATCCCCACAATAAGACGCTCGACAGTGCGATCGGCATTAATATCCAGACTGACTTGATTTTAATTCCACTTATTTTTGTTAAAATTGATAACAATCTTCTAGATTGTTGCTTTTTTTTCATATAATTATATCTTTATAATCAATTAAAAGTTTCGATCGAGTTCACCAATTAAACGATTAAGTTTCTTGTATTATTTACTACTCGATCGCCACTTAGCCTCTGTAAAATAGCTGAAATCATAACGATAAATTTTTTAATCTTATCAAATTAATAAAATTATTCTGAATAATTAGGAATAATTAAACATTTTATCTTATCATAGATCGCGATAAGAAATGATTTTCGCAATACATATTAAAGCAATTAAATATAAGAATGGCTTATAATTCAGTAAATGTTTATTTACAAGAAATCTGTGACTTGAATCATTGTGATTTAAATCATAACTTTGCCGATTTTTAAACCATAAGTTTGCCGCTCTCTGGGACAAAAGCCACTTATTTCATAATTGGTTATTTTGAAATACTCTTAAAAATAAAGGATAATATTGCCGTTAGTTTTAATTTAAAGCATAAACTTGCCAAGAGTAATAAGCAAAAATTGAGCTTCTATAAGAGCCTATCCGAAAAATAATTTAGACGTGGTTAACGCCTGTGACATTACAAAAAAACCAGCTCTCAGATTTTGCCTGACACGTGACATTATTGAAAAGCTTTGAATAGGTATATGAATTTTGCTCCTACTTTTCGGATAGGCTCTAAATTGGTTTATTTTAATAATTGAATGACAAGTTACATTCGCATTTAGCAATCAACATTTAAGTGACAGATAATTAGTTAAGCGTCATTTAATTTGTTAAGACGACACTAATTTGTTACCGATGACAAATAAAGTGTTAATGTACAGATGGTTTAAATCACAATAACCTAAGTTTTTTCTAGAACGTAATAAATGGGCGATACTGGATTTGAACCAGTGACGTCCTGCTTGTAAGGCAGGCGCTCTACCGCTGAGCTAATCGCCCGACAAAATCCATACTAACACAATAATAATATATTTGGCAAAAAAAATATATTTTGTTCGACTATAGTTGATAATTACAAGTAATTTTTTAACTAGATATGCCTTCCGGTAGCACCCACGATCGCATTACTTTATGGATTTTAGCCCCGATCGCGATACTAAGCTCGATCTTAACGGCTGACGCACGATTGACTCTAATTATTTGCGCTGGCTTCCTGTTTAGTGGCTTAATGTTCGGCCCCGATCTCGATATTAATTCAAGACAGTTCAAGCGGTGGGGTAAATTAAAATTTATTTGGTTGCCTTACCAAAAACTATTGCGTCATCGCAGTATATTGTCTCACGGTTTTACGATCGGGACGATTTTGCGAGTAATTTATTTACTGAGCTTTTTAATTTTTATCAGTATATTTACTGTAGCCATAGCTCAATCGATCTGGGGTTTTTACTGGAATTGGCGGGAATTTATCTTGGCTTCGATCGAGCTTTTGAGGGGAGATTATCGCAATCTGGCGATCGCGGCTTTTATCGGTTTGGAATTAGGCGCGCTGTCTCATATTATTAGCGATACGATCGTTTCTGCTTATAAAAAATCTCGCAAATCGAAAAAACTAGCTCAAAAAAAGACTCCAAGAAATCGCCGCAATAAATAACTAATAACGTTCCTGTTTAATATTGCTACACTTGCTAAAGTCAGAAGATAGTGTTTAGGATAATAATTAAAAAGTAGTAAGAATCATTTATTTTATCTGTAGCCTTATTTTGCTCCAAATGGTGTTGCGATCGCATCTCGGGTTAAGTCAAGGAAATAACAAGATTACGGCTGAAATCTGGCAATAAACAGTAATATCGTTAAAAATATTTAAGTACACCTAAAATTTTTCTTATATGAAAACCGCAGAAACATCGAGAGCTATTCTAGAAGCACTACAAAATTTAATTGAAATAGTCGCAAAGTTACGATCGCCCGACGGGGGTTGTCCTTGGGATAGAGAACAAACTCCTAAAACCTTAATTCCTTACATTCTCGAAGAAGCATACGAAGTAGTTTATGCGATCGAAACCGAAGATAAAGATGCGATCGCTGAAGAATTAGGGGATTTACTCTTGCAAGTAGTCTTACAATCTCAAATAGCTAGCGAATACGGTCAATTTAGCCTCAAAGAAGTAGCTGAAGGGATTGCTGAAAAAATGATCCGCCGCCATCCTCACGTTTTTGCTGATGTTACAGTAGAAGGGAGCGAGGAAGTACGACGCAACTGGGAACAAATTAAAGCGATCGAGAAAGGAGAAAATTCGCAACAGGCTCAGTTACTTTCTGAAAAACTCGGTTCGTATGCTCGTACTTTACCACCTTTGATGGCTGGAATGAAAATGTCTAAACAAGCTGCTGATGCTGGATTAGAATGGAACGATGTTGATGGAGTGTGGGATAAATTTAATGAAGAATTGACAGAATTTAAAGAGGCTCTTTCAACCGATAATAAAAATCATCAACAAGCCGAATTAGGGGATTTATTATTTACTTTAGTTAATATTGCGCGCTGGTACGATCTCGATCCGATCGTTGCTTTACAGGGAACTAATCAAAGATTCATTCAGCGTCTATCAAAAATAGAATCTTTTGCCGATCGCCCTCTAACAGAATACACTCTAGATGAATTAGAGAAACTCTGGGCTAAAGCTAAAGCTAAATTGGCTCAATAATTTGAGTTTAATCGCGATCGAGCATAATTGAGGGTGACTAAAAGATCTTTTGAAATTTGAAAGAAGGAATAAATTAGGTAAGAAGAGCAATACTCACTAATATTGCCGCAATTTCAGCTTTAATAGAGAAAGACGATCGGCAAAACATGCCGAAGGGCGATCGAGAGATTGAAAAAATAAATTTTATGACCAGACAAACTGAAAAATCTCAAGTACAGCAATCAAACCAGTCAAGAAAAGATCCTGGATTTTGGCAACAAGTTTGGGGAAACGTCCAAGTAATCGGCATAGCCTTAATATTAGCAATTTTAATTCGTACCTTTATTGCCGAACCTCGTTACATTCCTTCAGAGTCGATGTTTCCTACCTTAGAAAGGGGCGATCGCGTTGTAGTTGAAAAAATATCTTACCATTTTCATCCACCGCAACGAGGCGATATTGTCGTCTTCGAACCACCTTTACTTTTGCAAATGCAAGGCTACGATCGAAATCAAGCATTTATTAAAAGAACGATCGGCGAACCAGGTCATACTTTAGCAGTACGCAACGGCATAGTTTATCTAGACGATCGCCCTCTACATGAAAATTATATCGCCGCCCCGCCAAATTATAATTTATCGCCCATACTCGTCCCGGAAGGAGAATTATTTATGATGGGAGACAATCGTAATAATAGCAACGATTCCCACATCTGGGGCTTTTTACCAGAAGAAAACGCGATCGGTCATGCCGTCTTTCGTTTTTGGCCTGTAAATCGCATCGGCAGAATATGATAGTAGTAATAGATCTATTCGATCGCGGTCTATTTTAAAATTTTTCTCGATCTCAAAGACGATTGCGATCGAAGTTGCTATTATAAGGATTTCAGACAGCGATCGAGCAGACATATTTGCTGCTGAGTGCCAATTAATTTAACTTGCTCTAGATTTATTTTAAATAATCGATCGTATTCTAAATTAACTAATATTCTTGCGAACGAGCATCCCCATGTTACAAACTTCCAATCTTTCTTTACAAGCACGACAACACCCTTTAATCGGTCAACTTGCCGATATAATTGTCTCTTCTTGGCAAAAATATTTAGATCTTTCTCCCTATATCTTGCCCGAAGGACTCGGTTACGTAGAAGGAAAATTAGAAGGAGAAAAATTATTTATTAAAAATAGTTGCTACCAAACTCCGCAATTTCGCAAAATGCATCTAGAATTAGCCAAAGTTGGCAAGAATTTAGATATTTTACACTGCGTGATGTTTCCAAGGCCCGAATACGCTCTACCTATGTTCGGTTGCGATATCGTAGCAGCAGGAAAAAGTGGCATTACTGCAGCGATCGTCGATCTCTCTCCTACCAACCCCGATCGCATTTTATCTGAATCTTATCAAAAAGCTCTCCAAGAACTGCCTAAAATCGATTTTTCTGCCCCTCGCAGCCTCCCGGAATGGGGAGATATATTTTCTCCTTTTTGTCTGTTTATTCGCCCCGCTAACGCCTCTGAAGAGCAATCTTTTCTCGATCGCGTCGGCGATTTTCTTAAAGTTCATTGTACCCAGGCGATCGCTTCTCGTCCTCTCTCTGCTGAAGAAAAAGCTTTGTACTTGGCCGGACAACAATATTACTGTACCAAACAGCAGCAAAATGATAAAACTCGTCGCGTTTTAGAAAAGGCTTTTGGTGAAGAATGGACTGAACGTTATATGACTTCTGTTTTATTCGATTTACCAAAAAATAGTTAA
>CAYWIH010000183.1:0-7262 GCA_964458305.1 uncultured bacterium
TTGAATTTGTAGTAATAATTTACCCAGTTGATTCCAAATTAGATAGGCGATCGCAATGGTGACGGGTAATGAGATCTCGTAACAAGTCAGGCGACTAATGTTAAATGTTTCTAAACCAGTTGCTAAAACTAAGCAAACTCCAAAACACATTCCCAGAAATGGCAATAATAACTCCCAACCTCTTAATTGTTGTATGGTTTGAGAGCTAGGATTTTTGAGAATCCCTCTAGCTTTTTGCTTGAGAGTGGCTTCAAAAGCTAAGCCGGAAGTAAAAGCAGCAAACAAACCGATAGCAATTAAGATGTAAGGCGGGGTTGGCAAATAGTACATATGGATTTAAATCGATCGCTAATGACGTTAATCTGTTTATTGTATTTGCCTGGGGGTAATTGCTGTAACTGTATCCAAAGAAATTTCTTGCAAAGTTTTAATTGCTGCATCAAACAACCGTTGCGGTTCGAGTTCGTCTTTAACTAAACCCCACAAACGCTGAACTTCTTCGGTATGAAGGCGATCGTCTTCTGTTAGTGCGAGTATCACTTGACGGCGCAAATAGTGACCTTCTTCGGATAAGATATAACTCAAACCCAGTCTAGCAGTAGGCAAAATATCGAATTTTTTATCCGATCGAGCGATTTGAATCATATTTTCTAATCTTTGCCACTGGAATTTACCGTCTTTAAATAAAACTTCAATCAAACGTCGGCGCATTGCTGGAGATTCTTCTGTCAGCAGTCTTCTAGCTACGTATGGATAGGAAACTTCGACTATTTTAAAATCGGGATTTAAAGATAGTGCTAAACCTTCTTGAGTAATCAAAGAACGAATGATCAAAGCGAATTTAGCGGGAACTCGGAAAGGATATTCGTACATCAACTCAGAAAACTCGTCGGTAATTGTTTTAAAGTTGAAGTCTGCAACCCTTTGTCCCATGGCATTACCGAGGACTTGTTCTAGGGCGGGAATTATCGGTTCTATATTAGTTTCAAGACTGAGAAAACCTAATTCTACGAAGTCTTTGGCTAAACCGAGATAATCGCGATTAATTAATTCGACGATCGCGCTGGCAATAGTTTCTTTAGTATGTTCGGAGAGTTGATCCATCATTCCGAAGTCAATGAATGCCATGCGTCCGTCGGGGGTAACGAATAAATTACCGGGATGAGGATCGGCGTGGAAAAAGCCGTGTTCTAAAAGCTGGCGCAAACCTGATGTTACGCCAATTCTGACGATATCGTCTAAATTTAACCCAGCAGCTTTAATTTTTTCGATATCGGTTAATTTAAAGCCATTAATCCACTCTAGAGTTAAAACTTTTTGACTGCTGTATTCCCAATAGATTCCGGGAACTTTGACTTCTGGATCTCCAGCGAAGTTGGCGGCAAATTTTTCTGCGTTTTTTCCTTCGTTAATATAATTTACTTCTTCAAATAATTTAGTTCCAAATTCATCTACGATTAAAGTTAAGTCGTGTCCTAAATTTAGGGGCAACCAAGGAGCTAGCCAAACTGCTCCGCAGCGCATCAAGTATAAATCTAAGCTGAGTATCGGACGCAGGTTAGGTCTTTGCACTTTAACAGCTACTTCTTCGCCGCTGTGTAAGATCGCTCGATATACTTGACCTAAACTTGCTGCTGCGATCGGATTGGGTGAAATTTCTCGATATACTTCATCTACACTTCGCCCTAGTTGGGTTTCGATAATGGCAAAAGCAATATCGTTATCGAAAGGTGGTAATTCGTCTTGGAGTTTGATTAATTCATGGAGAAAATCTTTGCGAATTAAGTCGGGTCGAGTAGAAAGGGCTTGACCTACTTTAATGAAGGTAGGGCCTAAATTAGTAAGTATTTCTCTTAATTGACATGCTCGTTTATATTTGTTTTTTTCGCTGAGATTTTGCCATTTATCCCACTGCAAACTGAATAAAAAAGCACCGAACAACCAGATGATTTTGAAACTTCTCCAAATGTACTGCCAAGGTCTGCGATTGTAATATTTTTCGATTGCTTTAAAATCGTAGTATTCTAGTACTTTTAGGTTCGTTCCTTGCTTTTTCGATCCACTCTGATACCGACTCACAATTTAACTCTCCTTGTTTTTTAAACTTAATTTTTAATATTTTTATACTTGCGAGACATTTGTATATAGAAATACAAATATCTTAATTATATATACCTGACAATCATAACTTTTTTGAAGGGGGACTTAAAAAAGCGAATGCTAGTATTTATTTTTTTTATCTAAACTAAATAATGTAATAAACTGGGGACAAGCTACAATTTTTCTTAAGAAGCGACTGCTACTTGCAACATTTCTTCTGGGGTGAGATGAGGGTGAATGACGCGACCGTCTTTAAACCAGACAATGCGTTGAGTCAAACGAGCTACTTCAGACTCGTGAGTTACCATCACGATTGTAATTCCAGTGGCGTTAAGTTCGGCAAAAATGTCCATTACTTCTGAGGTAGTACGAGAGTCTAGCGCGCCAGTGGGTTCGTCTGCTAATAATAAGATTGGTTGATTGACAATTGCCCGAGCGATCGCTACCCTTTGTTGTTGACCCCCAGATAATTGATTGGGTTTGTTGTTAATCCGATTTTCTAAACCAACTTTTTTCAGAGCTATTGCAGCGCGATCGTGTCTTTCTGTATTGGGAATGCCAGCATAGACCATCGGTAACATGACGTTTTCTAACGCGCTCATTTGGTCTAGTAAATGAAATTGTTGGAAGACAAAACCTATTTTTAAGTTGCGAATTTCAGCTAGATTGCGATCTTCGATTTGAGAAACATCGACTTCATCGAAATAATACCTTCCTGCAGTAGGTCGATCGAGACACCCAATAATATTCATTGCAGTGGATTTTCCCGATCCTGAAGCTCCCATAATGGCACAATATTCACCTGTCTCGATCGTCAAGTCTACCTCGTCGAGGGCTTTAACGGCAGTATTTCCACTACCGTATATTTTACTAACTGCTTCTAGACGAATTATTTCATTTTGGCCCGACAATGTCATAATCTACTGTTCCGTAAACATTTATATATTTTGAGAGTGAGTATGTCTCAACTTGAATCAGATTTAGATTGAAGTACTGACTAGTCCGATTTTAATTATTATGAATAATTGAAACTATACTTCAAAAGCTTCTAATTTTTTAAGTTCTTAAATTCTGTATTAAATATTTTACAGGGCGGACGACGGGACTTGAACCCGCGAATGGTGGAATCACAATCCACTGCCTTAACCACTTGGCTACGCCCGCCATTTTTTAATTCTCTGTAGATTATAACACAAGATCTCTAAGATCGCTTAAGATTTTTTTCGTTAATCTAAAAATGAAAGATAGTCAATAGGTAAAAATAATGAGCACGATTAAATTATCTACAGCGATCGCAGGATTTGTCTTGGCTGGTTTGGGGGGATTGATGGTAGCGAGCAATCCTAGCAGAGAAGCTTATGAAACTTATGCAGCAGAAAAATTATCGACTTATGTAAAAGATAAAGGTTGCAACGAAATGGTACAAAAAGAAGTTCCGCGACAAATAGCAGAGGTGGTGACTAATAATTGTATTGCGATAATAGATAAGAATCGTTCTCAAATTCAAGAAATTATTGCCAACAATACTAAACGACAAAATTTGTTGTTTTTAAGTATTTATCGTACGGATTTATCTTTACCTGCTGCTTTGCCGGATTATCATTTCGAAACGGTTGGACTCTTGCAAAATTTTTATATCTATCAAACAAAAAAATCATGAAATATTTTAACCTAAATCCAATCTTGGCAAGGATAAAATAGGGCGATCGAGATCGATTTTGAATTTAAATATCCTTAAGACAAAAATTTTTTGTTGTTGAGTAAAATAATGAATAGAAAGAGATCGTAAACTCAAATTGTCGAGATCTTTAATAATTTGCAATTGTCTTTGCTGGTAAAGGGAACTAATCAATTATGGATGAGAATGTAAAAGATAAGCCAACTGAAAAAATAGAGTCGCTCGAACAACAAAAATGTACTCGCACGCCCCCCTGGGGAACGGTTACAGTGTTAGAATCGGGATCGCGCTATTGTATCAATCGTATAGTTGTTAAGCCGGGACATCACATTAGTACCCAAATGCACTATCATCGTAGCGAACATTGGATTGTAGTGTCTGGAACTGCTAAAGTAATTTGCAACGGTCAAGAAAAGCTTTTGATGCAGAATCAATCGACTTACGTGCCGATGAATACTCGTCATCGATTGGAAAATCCTGGTGTAATTCCTTTAGTAATGATTGAGGTACAAAATGGCGAATATTTGGGAGACAAGGATATTATTCGCTTTTCAGAAGATGACGAACAATTGAAAGAACTGAACCAGCGAATGAATAATTAGCAGTTAATATCCATAAGGATCTTTTGGAGTGGGAATTTTTTCGATCGAGCTTGGGGAAATAACTAATTGACGCTTGTCGGTATTATCTTGACTCGATAGTGTTTCGACGATCGCAGTTCCTTCTATTGCTAACCAGGTATCGGGGGGATAATCTGCGCGAGAGGTGTCTAATTTTACTGGTAGTGCGACTGGATAAGCATCTACGGCACAGCAAGTTAAGATAAAGCGAGTAATCATTAAATAATTGTCTTCAAGCTGGGGTAAATGGACGACAAACCCCGATACTTTTACTTTTTGACCTTCGTAGGCTGCTGGCTCGGGATAAGCGTTGAGGGTACGTATCCAATCGATCAGCGATCGCTCTTCAGATCTTACTGAGAGACGGAATGCTTCGGGTTGCGATCGTACTTCTGGCAATGATTCGCTAATACCTCTTTGCAGTGCTGTTTGAGAGGTTAATACTCCTGGTGCAATAATCAGCCCGAGTATGGCGGTTGTTAGTAGTAAGGTGCTGCCTATTCCGGGAGGAAATAGGGTGATGTGTCCGAGATCTTCTGGTTGTTTAAATTTGTTGCGATCGGAAATGAATTGTGCGGTTTTAATTGTGCCTAACAGTAATAAAAAAATGCTGGTAATCAAAACTAGCCCGAAATAATTGGGATGGATTAGCAATCTTAAAGTTCCTTCGAGCCAATATTTAAAGAGCAATCCGCCCCAAGCTAAAATAGCTAAAATATCTAAAATTGGCAAAAGTTTAAGGGATTTTCGAGGTTGCCTTTTAATTGTTGAAGTCATATTGAATCTTTAAAATTGAAACTATCTTTAATATTTATTTCTAGAAAAATAGACCGTAACCTAAAGTCAAAATAAAAGTCAATTGTGCGACTAAAGCAAAGATGTAGAGAATAATTCTCGGTTGAAATATTGATAGTAATAAACCGAGTGCTTTGATGTCGATCGTCGGGCCGAAAACTAAAAATGCGAGCAAAGAACTAGTAGTAAAAGTAGAAGCAAAAGAAAGGGCAAAAAAGGAATCTACTGTCGAACAAATTGAGACTACTCCTGCCAATAACATCATCGCAAGAATAGAACTAATTATTCCTTGACCCAAACTAAGTATAATTTCCCGTGGTACGAAGGTTTGAATGCTGGCGGCGATCGCGCTTCCTAGGATTAACATCCCTCCTAATTCTCGCAATTCTGCGACGACATTTTCTATAAAAGGTCGCAATGTTTTTGGTTTTGAATTGGGATTTCCTGATATGGATGGAATTGATGTTATGGTTACGTTATTGTCGAGACGAATAGTATTGTTGGGTTGGTTTAAAATATTATTTCCCGATTTTAATAATACTGGAGTTTTGGCACTTTTTTGAATTATTAATTGAGATTGTTGAGTTTCTTTTTTATATGCATTAATTATTGCCAATCTTTTTGCTAAAGCAGGTTGCAAGAGCGATCGAGGGTCTTTTTGCAGGCTAAAAACGCAGCCGATAAAGGTGGCGATAAAAAGTGAAAATACGATTCTTAATATTACTATTTCGGGTTGGTCGCGAAATGCTACCCAAGTAGACCAAATTACAATAGGATTGATTGTGGGTGCTGCTAATAAAAAGCTTATTGCTACGGAGGTTGGTACTCCCTGCATTAACAATCTTCTGGCTACGGGTACGTTACCGCATTCGCAGACGGGAAACATAAATCCGATGCAACCGCCGATACACGCTCCTAAAATTGGATTTTTTGGTAGCTTACTAATAAGTTTGCGTTCGTCTACAAAAGATAGTAGCGCGCTAGATAGAAATACTCCCAATAATAAAAAGGGTATTGCTTCTACTAACAGGCTCAAAAATAAAGTAAAGGCGTTGTGTAGTTGATTTATCATAGTTGACACGAAAGCGTATCTTTTTGTTAAAGGATTTTGTCTTCTTTATAATCGGTGTTTATATTTTAGGTGTTTTGGGTCATTTTCAATTGCTTTATAAGCTAAATTTTGGCTGTGTCTTGCAGTTATCATTTTGAGAGGATAATTTATTTCAAGTTAAATTAAATTCTGCAAACTCTACTTGAGAGTAGATTTTGTTTCTGTCTACCATCGAAAGAATTTTATTATTAGCGCGATCGCTATCGAGACAATCACAAACTAATCGAGCTACGTCAGCGCGGTGAATCATCCCGGCTACTTTATAATTATCTGTGAGGATAGCGTTACCGGTCGCTGGTTGAGATTTTAAACTTCCCGGTCGAATAATTGTATAAGTAAGTCCGCTTTTTTGTAAATATTCTTCTGCTTTTGCTTTTTCTTGTAATGTTGCGTTTAAAGTAGAGAGGGTTTCGGTTGGCAATGCTGCGGCACTTTCTCTAGTTCCGATCGAGGAGATGAGGATAAATTTGTTTATTTTTGCGGCGATCGCTCCATCGATAAGATTTTTATTACCTAAATAGTCGGATCTGACTCCTTCTTTATTTTTACCGCCGATCGTGCTGATAATTGCTGTTATTTTTTCTTCTGCTAATAAAGCTTTTTCTACCTCAGCTAAGTTGAGTGCGTCTCCCATTAATACTTTAATCCCCATTGCTTCTAATTCGGATCGCTTGTCGGGAGATCTTAATAAGATTTTGACTTTTTGGTTTTGTTGTCGCAAATTTTTAACTATTTCTTTGCCAACTCCGCGACTTGCACCAGCGACAAATATATAATCTTTTTTTGTCATTTTCAACATATCATCTGAAAAATATTTTTTTTTTCGATCTTTAGTATTAAGATCGTTTATTTTGTTTTAATTTAAATATAAATAGATTTATTGTAGATCGAATTTAAATTTGTTTGTCAAGGTTCGATCGCTTATTATACGGTTTCTCAACAGCAATCAGAAGTCAGT
>CAYWIH010000184.1:0-4274 GCA_964458305.1 uncultured bacterium
TGTCGATTCTAGGAATCTGAAACTATAATCTTTGATTTAGTTTTAGAATGTCAACGGTAAAATAATACTGAAATAGGTTATTAATATGGCCCTTTCTTGCCAAATTTCCCCGATCGCGAGATTGGGAAAATAAAATTTAATTGGTTCGATCGCCAGATTAAACTGAGTTGTATCCCAGCTAGAAAGTCCCGTCAGCCAAGCTAAAATAGTTCCTAAAATAACTGCTAATAATCCGCCCGGAATGGGGAATTTTACTTTACCGTAATAGGTTAATAAAATTACGCCAAAAGGAAGTAAAGATACTATGGGATGGGCATAAGTTCGCAGAAAAAATCCCATCGAAATAAAGGTTAAAGCTATTCCGGCTAAAGTAGATAAAAGTGCGGCCCGAGGGGTAAATTTTCGCAATTTATTAACTACAAATGCCCCGCCTAATTCTATTATTCCAGATCCCAAACAAGCTACTATTCCAGCTTGCCAAGCTAATTCTGCTGCTGCTGTAGATGTCGCTCCATTTGCTAAAGCATCCAAACGAACTGGCAACATTACTAAGAAAATATAGGCAAAAACGCTAATTGTATTTATACCGTAAGGAAGGGCTGTAATATCATCTCTTGATTCTTTTTGGCTCTGTTTATAAGCCAGCCAACTATAATAAAAATTACCGACTATCAAACTAATCGCAACACCGGGTAAAATGCGACCGTAAATTATAGTTGCCGGAAATTGTAGCACTCCCTGACATAAACTTAAAATTACTAAAATCTAAATTAAATTATCTAAAGCTAAGCCAAAAAAGCCATCAATATCTCGACGCACGAACCAACTCGGCGCGATCGATTTTGTTACGTTGCTCATAATATATTTACTTTTTTAACTTGTAAGTAATACCACTTCCCAAGCAAAAATTAGCTTAGATTTATTTTTTCTCTATAAATCTTTGACTGCTTACCCGCATGAATTAAAGATGATTCTTCTCGATCGCATGATACCCCAGCAACCATTATTAAGCGCGATCGATTATTAATGCTCGTCTCCATCATAAATCCACATAGGCTCTGTTTTCGATGCTCGTTTAAAGCCCAATGACTGATAAAATACTATTGCCTCTCGATCTGCGGTAAGCATTTGCTGGTGAAATGAGGCATATTTTTTTTGTAGCTTTTTCATCATTGCCGTGCCAATTCCTTTACCTTGAAATTTAGGATGTACTAAGAGATGAGGATAGTAAACTACTAAATATCCATCAGATATCGCATTTCCCAAACCGACTAACTCTCGATCGACTCTTGCAGTGACTAAAGAATGTGAATTTTTTAAAGCAGAAATTAATTTTTCAGGTTGATTCGCTGACGACCAGTTATTTGCTTTGTATAGTGCAATAACTTCTTCAATTTCAATATTGTCTTCTAAACTAATTTCTAATTTCATATCTTTTTTACAAAATAGCATATATCACCACAAAGATATTATGGTACGATCTCTAATCTTAACATCATACTTTTGTTATTTTGTCAAATCCAATTTCTTTTTGTTACTTTTCGTTACCCAAAAAAAAATATAATGTGTTGGAAATTTATTGTAATACGATTTATTTTTAAACGCAAAACCTAGGTTACAAGAGACGATACTTATTAATGTGAAGGGTTTATCTGAAAATAGACATAGTAACCCCTTGGTAGGCATATCTAAATATAGCATTGAAACCAAGAAAATACGTTACCGAAAATTTTGCCGTTAGAAAACTTAATATAAGGGAATTTTAACTAGCAAGCAGGTAGATCGAGACTTAACTTATGTGTAGGCTAGATATTTAAATCGATCGCAAAGATATTAAATAAAAAGCGATCGCCGCTCCTCAAAGTAGAATTAATTCTCTAAAAAAATATAAGTGCCAATAGATAATTTAAGTAAGTAATTTCAACTAAATTTTATTTAAAACAAATAAAAATCAAGAATAACTCGAATTATCTTTATTTTATTTTGACAATTTTATTTAAAGAAATCAAAGATCGATCGAGCCTTTTTTAAAAATTAAATAAACCCAAGCTTGTCAACAATTATCTTATAAAAAGCAATGCTACCATATTGTAAGTCGGTCTTTTTTAAAGAAATACCGCAAGCATTTTAGTTAATAAAAAAATATTCGAGTATGACTTTATCCAAACAATCTCAAGAAACTGCCAATAATTATATCGATCGAAACACAAACAATACCATTAAAAAAAAGCAATATATTTTCCAATCTATTAGTGATTTAAAACAAGACATTATTAACAATTTCAATAATAAATCTCAAGTTATTTCTCAAAAAGAAGAAACTTCGCCAAATCAAAAACAATCCAATATTTCCGCATCAATTTCATTAACAATACGCAAAGCAAAACAACAACAGCTATTTAAATTACGAGAGATCGATCGCCAACTTCGCGATGCTTACCATTTTTATTACAAATTACGCTACGATCGACGCTACCAAAAACAAGCAAATGCCGCCTATTCTGCAATAGTAGCCCAAGATTCGGGCGCAACCCTTACACCAAAAATACAACGAAAGATTGAAGCTTACGCGCGCGAAGTTCTCGGTTGTGCTAGGTATATTCCCTGGCTGAAAGTATATGCAGCTTATCGAGGAGAATTCAAAGAGGGTTGGCTTCCTGATAATTATTACGGCCAGGTTGTTTTGCCGATTATTCAGGGCGATTTGCGGGGCTTGAGTCGGGCCAAAACGATCTCCCGTCGCTTGCTCGAAACAGATTTATTACCCGATATTGCTTACCAGATAAACGGTGTTTGGATCGACACTCATGGCAATACAATTAAACCTCAAGATCTGAAATCTTTAGTATTTAAAAATGATACAAGAGTTTTCGTAAAATTGGATGGTTCTAACCAAGGTAGAGGTGTATTTCCAGTCGATCGCGCCTCTTTTGAGATCGAGGAATTAGCTGCACTCGGTAACTTCGTCGTGCAAAGTTCGATTCAACAATCAGCATTTTTCGATCGCTTTTCCACCAGTAGCGTAGCGACGTTAAGAATTACTACAGTTAAAGCGAAAGGTGCTCCAGCTAAGATGTATGCCGCTTATCTTCGGCTAGGGCGAGAAAATCAGACTGCGGTTACTTCAGCCAGTCATATACGAGTTCCAGTAATCGATAATAAAGGCACTCTCGGCGATTTAGCTGCTTTACCAAACTGGCAAAAGATAACTTCACACCCCGACACTGGTGCTACTTTTGAGAATCTTGTTATTCCCTCTTTTGATGCTGCGGTTAAAGCTTGCACTTCTCTTCACGATCGTATGCCTCACGTAACTATAATTGGCTGGGATACGGCGATCGACAAATCCGAGCAAGTGCAAATTATAGAGTGGAATTCAAATCATCCCGATATTAAGTTTTCTGAAGCCAGTACCGGCCCTTGTTTCAGTAAATTTTCTTGGGACAGTCTTTGGCAACGGCCATAAGTTGGATTAGAAATTACAAGTAAATTAGTTAATCAAATATTAGCTAATTTATTTAAATTGATGTTCCGATCTTAAAATTGATAAGCTTTGTTTTTTTTGAATTATAACTAAGTATAATTCCCAGGTTATCTTAAACAATTTACTTAGCCTGGATTAAGATCGGGGTTTTTACTTTAATAAAAATATTAGTCTTTGGGAATTATTTATTTATCGACTCTATTTCGATCTTAAAAACACATCTTTTCTAAATATGTATTTAAATTCTGAATATATTGCAAAACGAATAAAAATCGGACTAAAACCGCAGCTTAAAGCTTTAGATTTAAGCAATAAAAAACTTAAGATCTTCCCAAGAGAGATCGAAAATTTTAGCAATCTAACTCATTTATATTTAAACAACAATCAAATCAAGAATCTCCCTAAATCGATCGTCAATCTAGAGCGTCTAACCCATTTATATTTAAATAACAATCAGCTTGAAATTAGATGTTCGAGAAAAAATAAATTCAAAATAACGATTGAAAATTTTATATTTTTTAGCTTATCGTCTTCTAAAAATCCTAGTTCCAGATCGAATTTGTTTGTATATATCAGCGAGCTAACAAATTTAACTAAACTATATTTATCGGGTAACAAATTAGAATTTATTCCCGATTCGATCGAAAATTTAAATAATTTGACAATATTAGATTTGAGTAACAATAAAATTAATTATTTACCAGAATCAATTAGTAAGCTAACAAATTTAAAACAACTTTGCTTGTCCCAAAATCAATTAAAAAATCTTCCCGAAACAATTGGTAATTTA
>CAYWIH010000184.1:4374-7030 GCA_964458305.1 uncultured bacterium
ACTAATTTAACTCATTTGTATCTTAGCGACAATCAATTAAAAAATCTTCCCGAAACAATTGGTAATTTAACTAATTTAACTCATTTGTATCTTAGCGACAATCAATTAAAAAATCTTCCCGAAATAATTGGTAATTTAACTAATTTAATTGTTCTTGATTTGAAAAATAATCAATTAACAAATCTTCCTAAACAAATTAAAGTAATAGAAAATATTAGAGAACTCGATTTAAGAGAAAATAAATTGATAAATTTAGCAGAATCTATTGGATTTCTTCAAAGCTTAACTCAACTGAATGGCATAACAATTCCCGAACAATATCAGGGTATAAAGCTAGAACTTTGGTCGGCAATATGGTTACTTAATACTAACAATACAGAACTGAGAAAATTATTCATAGAAATAATTGGATATAGAAAAATATGCGAAGAATTAGAGGTATTAGAACTAGACAAATGGAGAGAATACACTTTACTAAAAGTCGATCGAGAAGTAGATATAGAAACAATCAATCTTCTTAAAATGGAATGTCCATCTACCAACTCTATTCATATTTTGCGAGTACCACCGAATCTAACTTCAGCAAGGGAGGCTATCAAATGGGTTAATTGGGATATCGATCCAGAATATTTTGCGATCGAAACTTAAATGAAAGCAGATTAAATAAAAAGATATAGTAATTACTTATCATATTCTACTTCATTAATTTTAGCGATCGAATTAAGTTGATATTGGCAAAAATAAGTTTTGTAAAATTATTCAGGTAAAAAAATGAGTCAAAATTTTTCTCTATTCAAAAAAATTAAAGGATTTTTAGCACGGCAAATTCGCCAAAACAATCAAAATCAAATTAGTAAAGCTTTAAAGGATTTTTGCGATTGGTATTTACAGGTTTATTGGAATGAAAAATACTGGAATATAGAAAAAAATGGAGAATTATTGGTAATCAAAAAAGTAGCGGAATACTTTCAAAATAGCCAACAGTTTAATGTTTTCGATATAGGTGCTAACTCGGGCGAATATACTCAAAATATTATCAAAATACATCCTAATTCAAAGGTTCATTGTTTTGAAATAATTCCAAAACTTGCTTCTCAATTGGAGGAACAGTTTAATCAAAATCCCGATATTATTGTCAATAATTTTGGTCTTTCTAATAAACAAGAAGCTCTAAACGTGCATTTTTTTCCTAACAGCATAACCGAAGCTCGCATTCATTCCAGAAAGAATATAAACTGCGTTCTTATCGAATGTAATGTAACTAGAGGGGATGAATATCTGAAAAAAAATAAAATTGATTACGTTCATCTTATAAAAATTGATACGGAAGGACACGAAAAATTTATTATTCAAGGATTAGACAATGCTTTAAATAATGAAAGCATCGGTGTTATTCAATTTGAATATGGCAGAACTTATTTATCATCTCGATCGCAACTATACGATATTTACGAGTTTTTAGAGCCTAAAGGTTTTAAAATTGGAAGGCTTTTTCCAACGGGTATTATGTTTAAAAACTACGAGCTATTACATGACGAACATTTTCGGATGGGTAATTATATAGCCGTACATAAAAATCACGATTCCTTAATCGAGCAGCTAAATCTTAGTTAAAAAATAAAATAATATTAATGATTTTAATTATTAAACTTAGCCTCGATGGGAATAATTAAATAAAAAGCGATCGCCCTTTAATTGCCTATTAATTAATTTTTTCTTCTTCTACTAAAGTAAGATTAATCCAACCGCCTTTGTCATCGTAATTGCGAATAATTCTTTGTCTTTTGGTCGGAGATATTAACCAACCCATTTCTAATAAAATAGGTTTTCCTGGTTTAATTTCTAGAGGAATATTGCAAGAAGCACCGCCAGGTAACATGATAATATGCCGAACCGGATCGCTATTATTAAATTCTAAAATCGAGCCGTTAATATCAGCTACCGATGAAATAGTGCGAGATTTATTACCAATATTAAAAGTCAATTCTTGAGCTAATTTATTATTACCTTGCATGGTTAATTTTAAATTGCTATCTAGAGTATCGGGATTTCTAAGATCGGGATAAATAGTAATAGCTTTACCTCGCCAAGTTCCTAACAATTGTTCGGGGGTTAAAGGCGGTCTAAAATTTGGATCTGTTCCGGCTAAAGATTCGCGAATTAAAGTAAGCCGATCGAACTTTCTTTCCTTATTAAAAATTTGTGCCATTCGCAACCGTTCCGAACCGAAAATTAAGCCTAATTCCGCACCAAATTCAGAAAACGGCCCCCATTGCAAAGAACCATTGGAAAAAGCCCCATTTTCAAAAAATAAAACCCCTCTACCCAAGGAACTGTATTCTAATATTTTTTCTTCGGCAGGTCGATCGGTGTAATTAAAACGAACAATTTGACGCATGGTTTTATTGTCGTTTTTACTTTCTAGAGCAACCATGGTCGGAGTATCTTCTAATTCTTTTCCAGTCGGAGAAAAACTAGTAAAAGATCCTTCCCATTTTCCGATATTTTTTAGCAAACAATCCCATTGAGAAATCATAATTTTAGGTAGGGACGTATCATGGTACGTCAGTATAGAAGTTAGATAATAGTATTTTATTTAAGAAGCTATCCAATATTCTAAATTATCGTATTCGATCGCGCGATCGAGATCGTCGTG
>CAYWIH010000185.1:0-6971 GCA_964458305.1 uncultured bacterium
CCTATTTTGCTAGGTTTCATTTTACAGATAGCTCGATAATGATTTATTAATCTTTGCTTATCTAATAATTTTGCTGCAAAATTTTCTAATTATTTCTTAAATTTTCCCAAAAAATATTTATTTTTTATTTTAAGAGTTTTTTGCGTGCTTTAGCTGCTTCGTAATTAGGATTGAATTCTAAAGCGCGATCGTAGGAATATCTAGCTCGATCGAGTTTTCCTAATTTTAAAAAAGCACTGCCACGAGAGTACCAAGCTTGAGGATAATTTGGCTTGATTTTGATTGCTTTATTGTAAGATTCGATCGCTTTATTATATTCTTTTAAATTGTAATAAGCATTGCCGCGATTGTACCAAGCGCGATCGTAATTAGACTTATATTTTATTGCTTTATTGTAATTAGAAATTGCCTCGGAATATTTTTTTAATTGGTGGTTGGCCCAGCCGCGATGATACCAAGCTTGAGAATTATTCGATTTAATTTTAAGGGCGCGATCGAAAGAATAAATAGCTCGAGAATAATCTTTTAAATAAGAATAAGCCATAGCTCGAGAGTACCAAGCTTGATAAAAATTCGGGCGATAGGTGACGCTTTTGCGATAAGATTTTTCTGCTTGGCGATATTCTTTTAAATTCATCAATACGTTACCGCGATGATACCAAGTTTGGTAATTTTTGGGCTGAATTAGTAAGGATTTATTATAAGAATCTAATGCTAATTGATACTCTTGTAAATTTTGTAAAGCGTAGCCTTTTTGATACCATAATTGAGGATTTTCTGGCTGAAAAGTTAGGGATTTTTGCAGGGCAACTAGACTGTCGCGATAGCGACCTAATTTTAACTGTAATTGGGCGAGAGTTTGCCAATTTTCTAAATCGTTTGGTTGCAGAGCCGTAACTTTTTCAAAAGCAGCGATCGCGGCGGCTTCTTCGCCTAATTTTTGCCTAATTTTTGCTAAACCCAGCCAAGCTTGCCAATCGCTTGGTTGTAGAGAAACTGCTTTTTCGTAAGCTATTTTAGCTTCATCGTAACGCTGCAAATGATGTAAAACATCGGCTTGACCTTTCCAAGCTTGCTGATAATTAGGAGAAACTTCGATCGCGCGATCGTATAGATCTAGAGCTTTTTCATAATCTTGTTCGCGAGACAAACTAACACCGCGATCGTAAAATTTAGAAGCACTCAAAAAATTTTGCCAGCGATCGACTGAAGCCATACCAGTCATACCGACAGCAAACAATCCCATTAAAATTAAAATTCTCGAAAGACAAGATCCGAAAATATTTGGCTCGTCGAGGAAAAAATTAGTATTAAAACTAGTAATAATCTTTTGTTTTGGTTTATTCTTAGCTTTATTAGTGTGAGAAGCGGCGATAGTTACTAAATCGCTTTTTGGGCGATCGATTAAATCTATCAGAGCTTCTTTTGCTTCAGTTGCCGATTGATAACGCTCGCGCCAATCGTAGCGTACCATGCGATCGAGAACGTTTTTCAAACCAGAACTAATATGTTCGGGACAATCCCAATTAAGTTCGCCAGTTTTGGGATCTAATGATAAAGTATGAGGCGGACACTCGGTCAGAATTTGTAGGGCGATCGAACCGACAGCATAGATATCGCTGCTGAGTTTGGGGTTACCGTTAGCTTGTTCGCTGGGACGGTAGCCGGGAGTGCCGATACTGATGGTATATTTATGGTGTTTGGCGGCAATGATATCTTGAGTAATTTGTTTGACCGCGCCAAAATCGATCAAAACTAGTTTATTATCTTGTTTGCGGCGAATAATATTATTAGGATTGATATCGCGGTGAATTACGCGATTTTCGTGGACGTATTCGAGAATTTCGAGAATTTCTTGAAGCAAATCGATCAGATTATTTTCACAATCTTTAAGAGAGCGATCTGCGGCAATTTCTGCGGTCAAGCTTTGGCCCGGAATATACTCTTCTACGAGATAAAATTGACGATCTTCTTCAAAATAAGCAAAAAGTTCGGGAATTTGGGGGTGATTTCCCAAGCGATCTAAAGTTTGAGCTTCAGTATCGAACAAGCGTTTTGCTGTCGTCCAAGTTATCGAATCTGCAGCTTGGGATTTGAGTTGTTTGACTACACAGACTCGCCGGCCAGGTAAATAGAGATCTTTGGCTAAAAAAGTAGTTCCAAATCCTCCTTCGCCCAATTTAGAGAGAATTTGATAGCGTTTAGTTAGTTGTATGCCCGGAGCTATACTCATGTCAACTTAGGGGAAATATAAACTCGTATCGTTAAAGACTGTTAAAGACACTTTGAGGAAGTCAAAAGTGTTGCCTAATTTTAATCTGTGGTTTGGATCTCCAATTAAAAATTGTTTTTTCTTATTATTTCGCAGTTAAATATTGGCCCTTAAATTGGTAAATTGAATAATTAATTAAAACATTTTTCGATCCTTTAATTGCAATTGTTTAGTTTTTAAGTTTAGATCCGTTTACGCCGATCGCCAAATAATGTTAACAACAATATGTCATCGGTAGTAACCAGCAATCGAACGTTACATAACCCAAGGTGAAACAAATCTACTGGCTCGATCGTCTTCTTCCCGCACAAGGTTTTTTAGTTGGCCATAAAGCTTTTGCTTTAAGTCAGCTAATTAAATTAGGCTATCCGATTTTAAATGGTTTTGCGATCGGAGCGACCACCATGAAAGAATTCCTTGAAATTATAAGTAATTCTGAACCATTATTAGCAGATTTTCCGCATTCTTCTTTACATTTGAACGTAAAGAATCATCAAGAATTACAATCGCTCGCTCGTAAAAGTCGTCAACAAATCGAAGCGGCTACTATCGACCCCGATTTTATCTCTGTTGCGATCGATGAAGCAGAACGATTAAATTCGCATAGTTTGATTTTAAGAGCTTCTTTACAACTGCCCGAAAAATTGAAAAATAAACAATTTACTGGCTTGTTTCCGGCTCAAATCTGTACTTGCGATCGAAACGATTTCGAAAGGGCATTCAAACTAGTCTGGGGACAGCTCTTTTCGGCGAAAAGTATCTTATTCTGGCATCGAGTGGGAATCGGCATCGAAAGGCTTAATTTAGCTATTTTAGTCCAACCGCTCAAAAATGCGATCGCCTCGGGTACGGCAGAAATCGATCGAGATTTTATTGAGATCGGCTCTACTTGGGGTTTGGGACATAGTTTGGTCAAAGGGGAAGTATTGCCGGATTTTTATCGAATTCGCAAGGGTACGAAAGTCTTAGATAAAAAACAATTAGGCTGTAAAATGCGAGCTTATCGCCTCAATGAAGGGGATTTAGAGCCTTATTTGCTAACGGAGTCCGAACAAGCACAATATTCTTTAGATGAGATCGATTTAAATTTAGCGATCGAAACGATCGACAATTTAGCTTTACAACATCAATATATCGGTTCGATTGAATGGATTTTAACTAAAACTCCAGAGCCTCAATTTTACATTACTCAATTTCTCAGAACGAATATATTTACTCTTCCTTTGCAGGAACGATTGATGAATAAAAATCGAGTATTATTAAAAGGTTTGGCTGCTTCCCCTGGAGTTGCGATCGCCAAGGTCTCGATTGTTAACGATCTCAATGAAGCTTTACCCTATTTTACTGCCAAGACGATTTTAGTTACTAAAACTATTGCTCCTAATTGGTTTCCTTTATTAAAACAAGCGGCCGGGATCGTCTCGGAAGTAGGAGGAGTTACTTCTCATGCTGCTATTATTGCTAGAGAGTTAGGCATCCCGGCGATCGTCGGTGCTAGGAATGCTACTAAATTACTCGAAAACGGTAGCTCGATTTTACTCGACGGTACTAAAGGGGAAATTTATGATATTTCCGAAGCAGAAAATATCGAGGGATCGCTCAATTTAAAGGATACCGAGCCAACGAAAACAAGTCCTGGGTTTGCTTATCCGATTGCTACTAAATTATGGGTAAATTTAAGTCAGCCAAGTTCGATCGAAAATGCGGTTAATTTACCTGTAGATGGTATTGGTTTGTTGCGTTCGGAATTGATGTTATTAGATTTAATTTCTAGCGAACCTTTAGATAGTTGGTTGCAAACAGAAAAACAGATCGTTTTATCGGAACGTTTGACGGAATTAATTACTCAGTTTGCCGCAGCTTTTTATCCCCGTTCTGTATTTTATCGTTCTTTGGATTGGCATTTTTTTAAATCTAATAATTTAGGAGATAAAGATCTTGCTTATTTCCAAGAAAGAGGAACTTATAATTATTTAGTCGAACCGATTTTATTCGATCTGGAATTAAAGGCTTTAGCTACGGTGCAAAAGTCGGGTTACGATAATTTAAATTTAATTTTGCCTTTCGTTCGTAGCGTAGAAGAATTTATTTTTTGTCGCGATCGAGTGATAAAAATAGGTTTGAATCGAGTAATATCCTTTAAACTTTGGATTATGGCTGAAGTGCCTTCGGTATTTTTTTTATTATCTGAATATGTCGATGCTGGAGTAGAAGGTATTGCGATCGGTACGAACGATTTAACGGAATTACTCTTAGGAACTAACCGCGATCTACCCGAATCAACAACCAAATTTAATTGCCAACATCCGGCAACCCTCTCAGCTTTAAAACAGTTAATTAAATCGGCTAAAAAATTAGGCATTGACTGTTCTATTTGCGGTCAGTTTCCCGTCGAATCTCCCCAATCGATCGAACAGTTAATTAGGTGGGGGATCGATTCGATTTCTGTAGAACCTCAAGGAGTAGAATCTACTTATAAAGCGATCGCTCGGGCCGAACAAAGTTTAATTTTAAAAGCAGCGATCGCGAAATTAGAATAAAACCTTTTTAAAACATTTGAAAATCAATCCTTCTTACCCAACGTTCGTTAGTAGGTTCTTCTAAGGTATTAATTAATCCGTAGCCGAGGTTATTTAATAGGCCGAAGGTATCGAGAACGCGATTTAAAGCATCTTTAACTTGCTGGCTGTCAGTTACGTCGATCGGTAGGGCGATCGCTGCTTTAGGATATTCAGAAATCAAGTCTTTTAATTCTTCAGGTTTATTATCAGTTTCAACAACTTTTTCACCTTTTGCTAATAGTTGTTCTCTAAGAAGACGGCTGAAAAATTTAGAATTACCAGTAATAAACCAAACTCGCGAATTTTCTTGAGTCATTATCAATTTCCTCTAAAATTTAATCTCTAAAAATACCCAAATATTTGAAATATCTAACTATCATCGAGGGGTTTTTTGCCGTAGGATCGCAAGCAAAATTCAAACTCGTACTAAATTTTTTACGCTAGTAGTTTTCCTATTCTTATCTAAGATTTTAATCTCAAATTCGATCTTATATTGTATTTGCTTTTACCTTATAGTCTTAAATAAGATTCTTACATAAATATTAACAGCTACTGGTGAATTTATCGGGACAATCTTTTTTATTACTATTTAATTAAGAACTTTAGAAAGTTAGCATCTAAGATGATTTTTTTTTCTGTAATTAAAGATACTTTTTAGTAAATTAAACGGATAATAACTTAACAGCTTCGCCAAAAGGAAATTGACTTATATCCAAGCCTCCGGGAGTAACAACCCATAAAACTGGCAATTCTGGTTCTTTATCGGGAAAAAAGCCGTATCCATCCGTTAAATAGACGCAAACAGCACTAGATAAACCATCCCAATTATTGCCGACGATCGAGAAAAAAGGAATAAAAGAAGTGCCGCCGCCTCCTTGTGGTGGGGGTAAAGAAGTTTTAGAATCGATATTGTAAGGCCCGTAAGCATCGGCATCGGCATAATAAAGCTGGCATTCTAAATGAGGATAAGAATGGAGAATCCCCCTTATTTCTGCCAAAAACAGCGATAATTGTTCGTTGTCGATCGAGCCAGAAGTATCTACTGCGACATATACTTTAACCGATTCTCCTTCTAAATTTTCTAAATACAAACCCCTACCAATAAAACGGCGATCGAACCCAGAAAAATCGGTGGGAGTTTTAACCAAATAACGCCAAAGATAAGATCTCCAGTTTAACTGAGCATCTCGAAGCGATCCTAATTCTCGTTCCATTCCCGCAGGAATATTGCCTTGAGAAATCGATCGGGCGATCGTTTCTGATTTTGCCAAAGCATTGCGCCAGTAAGTTTCTAAAATTGCTCTGCGATTTTGAGATAAACTGTCACCGTCGCCATTTTTAGAGTCTCCTAAACTTTCTTGTAAAAGATCGGGGTTAGCCAAACAAAAAGCTTGATATTTTTCTGCATCTTTTTGCAAAAGTTCGTAAACTTCTTCGACGCTCAATTTTTCTAATTCGGAATCTCTTATTGCTCCAGGTGGTAATTCAAAACGATCTCGAGCTGCGACAATACCATTGACCACGATATCGGCGGCAATGTTCCACATTAGCGGCTCTCTAGTACCCCGTCGCAGAACGTGTAATAATGCAGCGTGTAAGACTTCGTGTAAAAATAAGCCGTCTTGTTGCTGGGGGGTTAGAGAAAGGACAAAATCGGGATTTAAAAATATATCTTTACCGTCAGTTGCCGCAGTATTATGACTTTTAGTTTCGATAAAACGAGCAAATAAAGCCAAAGTAGCAAAAAAAGGCGATCGCATTCTCAACCGCAATAAGGAAGCACTGATAACTTTTTTGATAGATTGGTTCATCGAATAACCATTTTAGTTTAAGATCCGACTAATTCCTGAAAATCTTTTAAAAATCCGCGTAATTTAGCATCTTTTTGAATCAGTTTTGCTAAAGGCCCCATTTGTCCTTTATTACGCATCTGACGAAACATATCGACAGCAAATAATTGTACCCATTCAGCACCAGCGCGATCGCTCAACCAATTAAAAGCATTGTAAGCTCGATCGGCCTTTTCTGCTCTAACGGTTAAACCTGTAGTGGTAGCGTAACGTACCGAAGGCTCTTCAGGAAACGGGGTATTTTCTCCCTTACCATCTAAAATAGGCTCTAAATTGGGTAAAGTTTCG
>CAYWIH010000186.1:0-6882 GCA_964458305.1 uncultured bacterium
CCGGAAATTTTCCCTATTTTTAATCCTGCGATCGAGCCGGAAATTTTCCCTATTTTTAATCCTGCGATCGAGCCGGAAATTTTCCCTATTTTTAATCCTGCGATCGAGCCGGAAATTTTCCCTATTTCTAATCATGCGATCGAGTCGGAAACTTTCCCTAGTTCCAACAATGCGATCGAATCTATTTTAATCAATTCCGATATCAACTTGACAATTTAAAAAAACTTTCAAACAAGCTCTAATTCAACGGTAAACCAAAAATTAGAACCGCAACCCAATTTACTTTCCACGCCTATTTTTCCTTTCATCAAGGTAACTAATTCTTGAGAAATTGCCAATCCCAAACCTACACCTCTATCATCCTGAGAATTGTTACAGCGATCGACCTGAAAGAAAGGGTTAAAAATTTTATTAAGCTCTCTTGCTTCAATACCTATTCCTTCATCTTTTACTTCAATTTTTAAGACTATAGTATTGCTATTATTTTTTAGAGAGATTGGTGAAACTTTAACGATTATTTCTCCGCAATTTGTAAATTTAATAGCATTTCCTATTAAATTCAAAAGGATTTGCTGCAAAACTTTAGCATCGCCTCGAACTTGCTGTGGTAGATTTTTATCGAAAAACAATTTTAGATTTAATTGTTTATTTTGGGCTGAAAATTTTAATGAATCGATCGCATTTTTGAAAAAAAAGTGTAAATTAAATTCTTGGAGCTTTAAAGTTTGTTCGCCAGATTTTAATTGTGAGTAATCGAGCAGATCGTTTAACAAAGTTAACAAGTAACCTTCGTTTAGTTTAAGACTTTCAAGATAATCTAACTGTTCCCTATCGAGGTCGGTGGTCGATAATAATTCAGTAAGACCGACTATGCTATTAATTAGATTTCGCATTTCGTGAATTGTAGAAGCAAAAACTTGCAATTTTCGATCGATACTCGTTGACGGAGAACTTTGAGAGGTTGGAGCAAGCATTAAAGAGCGATCGCGCTCCACAGGCAAAAATACAGACAAACTGTCCAAATTAGTAGATTTGTTGGTTAATTTGGGGATTAAAGACATTGTAAATTTTGATTGCATAAAATAGGACTTTAACTGTTACAGGTTAGGACGGATAAAATTTTCGCAGCGATAGTCAAATAATTTTTTTGCAGTAATTTGCGAAAAACAGATCGATCGGCTTCTAGTAAATAGTATTGAGACAATGATATTTATGAGCGAGTTAGATCGAAAAATTTATCAACTAATAAGTTCGGCCTGTAAATATCCAGTTCAAAGCCCAGAACGTCAACAAAAGTTAGGTCTAATTTACCAGTTAACGATGAAATCTGGCAAATTATGGCAGGAGCAAACATATTATTATAACGACGCTCTTCAAGACACCTGGGAGTATTTTTCTATGAATTTAGAGCAATATGCACCCTCTATAGAAATGCTCTGTCAAATTTTCTTACAAGTTAGCGATCTGCAAAATTTAAAACGAGTATCCCAAGCGATCGTTAAATCTGGCTGGAATTGGAAAGATAAGACTCTAGAAGCTAAATGGGAGTATTTATCTAATTCCCAGAGAACGAAAAATGACCCTCATTTTAAAAAAGCAATCTCTTGGGTAGAAGAATTAGAAACGAAAATCGATCGATTAGTCGCACAAAAAGAGCAAAAAAAATCTCTTTATTACATTCCAGAATATTATCAACTCAGAAACCTCAAACGAGTCATTATCTGGCTGAGTATTAATACTTGGTTGGACTCAGAATATCAACCCAGTCTCAAAAGCGTTATCACTTGGTTAGACGATCTGCTTAAAAAAAGACTGGCATATTACGCCAAAGTTACTAGCAGAGAAAAAAATCGTCAGATCGAGATACCAAACAGAGATAACGAACAAATTATCGACCCCATAGATACTTTATCAGCCCCTTCAGATATCGAACCAGTATTAGCTATTTGGCAGGCTACCCTAAATTGGGTGGAAAAAGATCCTCAAGGAATATTACGCAATACTTATTTTAGAAAATACCCAGATATTAACGCTAGAGTCTTAATTCTCCAAAGATTACCGCCAAATATTCCCGATTGGGCTAATATTGCCGCACAATGGCATCTCAATCCTGCAGAAACTAAAGATTTGCCTAAATTTTATAGTCGTCACTGTCGCCCTCTATTGCGACAATTTGGCATCGATCGAGGATACATCTAACAAACTAAAGAGTAACAACCGAGTAATAATTATGATTGATAAAACAGTGAGCGATCGAGAAATTTCCATTCCCCTTTTAAGACAAAATCTAGCCTTAGCCAAAAAATTAGCTCGCTATCAACCTCTCAAGGAAAAATCCCAACAAGTTTATCTTAATACTTTAGCAGTATGTGCGGTTAATAATTATTTGCGAATCTTAGGCATTTCAACAGATTTAAAAGCAAGCAACAGCCAAAATCCCGTAGTTTGTCTGGCAGAAAATATAGCGGATTTAAAAATAACTGGAAAAGGTTTTTTAGAATGTCGGACGATCGAGCCGAATTCTATAAATTGTTACGTTCCAGAAGAAGTAAGATCGGACAGAATTGCTTATGTAGTAGTAGAAATAGATCTTGCAGCAAATCAAGCTACTTTACTAGGGTTTTCTCCTAGTGCTGAAAATGGTTGCTTAAATTTAAAAAGTTTGCGAAGTATAATAGATTTTCCTGTATATTTATCTCGTTATCAGCCTTTAGTTAACTTGAGTCGCTGGCTAGAAAGTAATATTTTTGAACCTAATTGGCTCGCGATCGAATCAGTTTTGAGTGGTTCTAATCCTCAGTTTGCTTTTCGCTTTGAATTGGTAAGACGGTGTAAAAAAATTTTATTTTCAGGGCAAAAAAAGCCGATTTTTTTAATAGTTTCTCTTCAAGATAAAAATGAAACAATAGATATTTTTGTGGAAATATGTCAGACTGCTCCCGATACTTATTTACCTCCAAATTTAGAAATTATTTTGCTCGATTCTGAAGACGAGAAAGTAATGGAAGCGCGATCGAAATCGGAAAATAAAAAGATTCAGTTTGAATTTAGTGGCGAAAAAGGAGATCGTTTTAGTATTAAATTGGTAAAAAATAATGTCATTATTAGAGAAGATTTTATCGTCTAAAAAAAGTAGAGCAAAGGGCAGATGGAATATAGATTATGCCGATCTATTGATAAGATCGCAATATGCATTTTAAACCTTTAACAGCTTATTAACTAGAGAGATTTTGGTAAAAATAAAATACTAATTCCTGTTAACTATTATTCTGAATTCACCTGTCAGAGGTTTTTTGCTCGAACAACTGCGATCGTGTCATAGTGTTAAAAGACACTCGAGCAAAGATAGCTAAGGAAAAACTGACAAATTATGGGCGAACAAATTTCCAATTCCAAGCGTCCGAGAATCAATCTCTTCACAATGTTTCGACTTGGTTTGTACCAAATGGGACTGGGAATTATGTCTCTTTTAACCTTGGGAGTGATCAACCGAGTCGCGATCGACGAATTGAAAATAGCCCCTTTTATTGTTGCAGGTGCGATCGCAACATATCAGTTTGTAAGTCCGGCAAGAGTTTGGTTCGGTCAGCGATCGGATGCTAAACCTATATTCGGCTACCATCGTTCGGGCTATATTTGGATCGGTACTGCATTATTTACTATCGTCTCTTTTATTGCTTTGCAAGTCCTTTGGCAATTAGGGACTAGTTGGCAACAAGTGGGGGCTAATACTCAAAGCTATGCATGGTCTGGATTATTAGCCTTAGTTTTTGCATTATACGGTATTTGTCTCAGTGCCGGATCTACTCCTTTTGCTGCTTTATTGGTAGATGTATCGGATGAGGATAATCGTCCTCAACTAATTAGTATTGTTTGGTCGATGTTGATGGTGGGGATTGTTTTAGGGGCAATTGTTACTGGTACATTGCTAAATTCGGCTTCAGATCCCAGCCAAACTAGCGAAGTTGTTAATATCTCTCAATTACAAAGCACTATTAACCCGGTATTTATTATTATGCCGGGGATTGTTTTTCTTTTGTGTTTGTTGGCTACTTGGGGAATAGAAAAAAAATATTCTCGTTTTTACGATCGATCTTCTAGCGATCGTCCAGAAGAAGAAATGAATCTATCTCGGGCTTTAAAAGTATTGACATCAAGTCGTCAAACGGGTTTATTTTTTACTTTTTTAGTAATTTTGACTCTCAGCCTTTTCATGCAGGATTCTGTGTTAGAACCTTATGGTGGCGAAGTTTTTGGAATGTCTATTGCTGAGACGACTAAGTTAAATATTCCCTACGGAATTGGAACTTTGATCGGGATTGGTTTTACTGGGTTTGCGATCGTTCCTCGTTTGGGTAAGAAAAATACTACTAAATTTGGTTGTTTGGGGGTAGCAATTTGTTTCTTGTTAATAATTCTCTCGGGATTTTATCGCAGCCAAGATTTGCTTAAATTTAGTTTATTTTTGTTTGGGATCTTTTCTGGGATAATTACTGCAGGTGCTACTAGTTTGATGTTAGATCTGACTGCTGCTGCAACTGCTGGAACTTTTATCGGTGCTTGGGGTTTGGCTCAAGCTATGGCTAGGGGTTTGGCTACTGTAGTCGGTGGTGCGGTTCTCAATTTAGGTCAAATTATTTTCGAACTTCCAGTATTGGCTTATGGATTGGTTTTTGCTACTCAAGCTTGTGGAATGATGTTGGCTATTTGGTTTTTAAAACGCGTCAGCATCAAGGAATTCCGCGAAAATACTCAAGTGGCGATCGCTACTGTTATGGAAGGAGAAATTGAATGAAGTCAGAAGTCAGTTAGGAACGTACCATGGTACGTTCGTACAGAAGTCAGAAGTATTTATTCAATGAAAGTACCAGTAAAGGTTGGCAATAGTTAAATCTGATGCTAATTCTAGGTTGGCTGGTGTTAGGCTTTTATGGCCGCGATTTAATGCCCGATCGCCGATAAAGTTTTGATATTCTTGGCGCATACTAGCGGACATCATTAATCTTAGTCGATCGCGCAGTGCTTGAAAATGGGATTTTTGTTGGGATTCTTGGTATAAAACGATCTCTGCTGGTATGGTAGCGGTATTTTCGCTATTATCGGTATTTGTAGCGGGGTTGAGGGCTAATAAATTTGCTCGATCGCTTTCGGGAAGGGATGAGACCCAGTTTACTCTATTTTTCCAGCTTTCTAATATTACTAGATCTCTTTCTTTAATACAAGTAATTTCGGGAAAAAGAAAATCTAGATCTTCGTTTGTTTCGATGCGATCGATTATTTTAAGACAATCTTGGCGTATTTTTGTTTGTAAATCTTCGAGGCGATCGCTAACAGCAATATATTCGTTTTGTAGCTGATAAGTTAAGGTAATTGTTTGTTCGATCGCCCAGGAACATTCTAATCTTCTTAGTTGTCCTGCTGGGGTAATTCCTGATAGTAAATGAGGATTATTATAATCTGCTAAAGCTTCGGTTAATGTTTGTCTGGCATTAGCTAAATCGGCATTTCTTACGCTCAAATCTTGGCAAGACATGGCGACTTTTATTAGTTTAGTTGCTTCTAAAAATCGTCCGTAACCCCTGGCTAAAATTGTGCGATGTTCTCTAAATTCTACATCTTCAGCTACCAAATTAATGCGATCGATTATTTCTTTTTTTTGATTTTCTAAAGCTATTTTTAAATCGATAAAACCTCGATCGACTGTAAATTTTAAATCTTTAATATCTTCTCTCAATTTCAAAGTTTGCCATAAATTTACTGCCGATATTCCTATGTTAGCAGCCACTCCGACACCAATAAAAGCGGTAGTAGCTTGTAAAGCCGTTATGCTAGTTTGAATGGCATTAAGTTGAGAAATTTGAAATGCTTGCATCCCTAAATTAGCAACAGAAAATAAAGGATTAATTGCCGCTCCAGTATTACCAATAACGCCGATCGCATTACCCACAAATTGACCGGTAACCGCATCTCTAGCAACGCCGATCGGTACTCCAGCAGAATTAAAAACTTGTGCGTATTTTCCGGCTTCTAAACCTGCTTGAATTAAGGGATCGAATTGAAAAAGCATAGATATATTTTATTGTGAATTATTTTTTTTTAGCTTAGCTTGCCTTTTTCTGAAAAAAAACCGTATTTAGTCTTATAATTTTTCGATCGAACTGGGAATATTAAGAATGAAGTTTTCTGAAATAGAGTAAAAAAATGACAAATTTAGTTGTCAAAGAATCGCAGCAAAATAATTCGTTCGATCGTTTAAAACAATTTCAAATTCAGCGTCAAGAACTAGAAAATACTGGCGAAAAATTACTGAAAATAATTAAAGACTGCGTTCGTAAAGGATTACTAGCAAATAGTCTTACAAAAGAAGCAGAAAAAGCACTGAAAAAATTACGAGATACTCGCTTTAGAGTTGCAGTTATCGGGGAATTTAGCCAAGGTAAATCTACTTTACTTAATGCTTTATTAGGTGAAGAAATTCAGCCAGTCAGAATGATTCCTTGTAGCGGTACGGTTACAGTTTTAAAATACGGTTCAAAAAAGAAAGTAATTTGTCATTATAAAAATGGCAGATCCGAAGAAATACCTTTAGAACAATATCAAGAAAAAGCAGCAATACCCGAAGAAATAGCAGAAGTAAATTTAACACAAGGATTAATAAATTCAAAAATAAAAGAAATAGTTTTCGAGCATCCAGAATTAGAATTATGTCGCAATGGAATAGAAATTGTCGACTCTCCAGGATTAAACGAACATCCAGAAAGAAGTGCTATTACTCGACAAATAATTAAAGATACCGATGCAATTATTTTTCTTACTAATGCTTCTCGTCTTTTAACTGAAGGAGAAAGAGAATTAATCCAAGAATTGAGATCTGAATTAAAT
>CAYWIH010000187.1:0-6658 GCA_964458305.1 uncultured bacterium
CGATCTGGCTATTGATAATAAGCAAATAACTGTTAATTTAAAATAAAAGAAAATATAAACAATCTAAAAAAATAATACAAAAACTTGCTAGAATTCAATGAATTAAAATAGTTAAAATCTATAATTTTTAAAAAGTTTACTCATTGTGATAACTGCGATCGAAAAATATTAATTAAAGTCATAATTATCGCAGGTCGAGGCATTTTTTAGATTAAATAAAAGAAAGTAGAAAAAAATTAATTGTGAGGAGAAAGAAAAAATATGAAAGGTCAAAAAATTGGCGGTAGATTTCAAATTATTAAACCAATAGGAGGAGGAAGTTTTGGAAGAACTTACTTAGCCTGCGATATCCATAAATTCAATAAACGTTGCGTCGTAAAAGAATTAAACACGACAGTATCTCAAAAACCAGAAATTTTTGAAATAGTTCTGAAAAATTTTAAAAAAGAAGCCAAAATATTAGACGAACTCAGTCACATTCATTCTGAAATTCCCTATCTAATTGCTTATTTTCAAGAAAATAATCAATTTTACTTGGTTGAAGAATATATTGAAGGACACGATCTTGCTAGAGAATTAATTCCCAAACAAAAGCTTTCAGAATCGGAAGTAATTATATTATTAGAAGATATTCTCAAACCTTTATCTTTCTTGCACGAAAGAAAAATCATACACAGAGATATCAAACCCAGCAACTTAATGCGTCGTAAAAGTGATAATAAAATAGTTGTGATCGATTTTGGTGCAATTAAAGAATTAGCTGCTACGGAAATGTTCGATCGATTCGGTAAAACTAAAATGGGTACGATTATTGGAACTCCTGGTTATATGCCCAGCGAACAAGCTTTAGGAAAAGCCCGATTTGCAAGCGATGTTTATGCAGTAGGATCGATCGGCATTCAAGCATTAACTGGATTGATGCCCCATCAAATTGAGGCTAATGTGGAGAGTGGAGAATTAGAATGGCAACATTTAGCTTCAGTTAGTCCTCAGTTTCAAGTTATTTTAGAAAAAATGGTTAAATATCATTTCCAATATCGCTATTCTGATGCTACTGAAGCTTTAGTAGAAATACAAAAATTACAAACAGCTAAATTTGGTCAAAACGAGCCAAAAAAAGAGAACGAGCCAAGACAGAAAGAGCGTCAAAAATCGCGGAATTCTGTGATTCCAATCTCAGTAAATGCTTCTAATAAATTTGCTCGAAAAAATTCTCGATTTAATAATACGTTTATTCGAAAAAATTCAGAAAACAAGCACGGTCTGACCCTGATAATGCCAACCTTGAACAAACCAGTTACCAGAAGAAATCTAATTAAAACCGCAGGTTTTACTGGAACGGGATTGTTTTTAGCAATTGTCAGTAAAAGTTTATTTAATTCACCTAGTAATACAACTAACAGGATCGATTCTCAGCCATTAAAAGTCGAATCCATAATCGAACAATCCACTCTCAAATCAAATGATTTTTCTTTTGAAGTGATTACTGTCAATCACAAGGCAGAAGCAATGGATCGAATTGTTAAAGAAGCAAAATCCTTTAGGGAAGATCTCGGCAATAACATCACTTTAGAAATGGTAATTATACCAGAAGGTAAATTTAGCATGGGTTCTCCTCAAAATGAAAGATTGAGAAAAAGTAACGAGTCACCCCAGCATTTAGTAGAAATTCAATCCTTTGCCCTCAGCAAATTTCAAATAACTCAAGCACAATGGCGTGCAGTAGCAGCTTTACCTAAAATAAAATACGATCTCGATCCCAATCCATCTTATTTTAAAGGAGATTTGAAACCAGTAGATCGAATTTCTTGGTACGATGCGATCGAATTTGCAGCCAGACTCTCTCAAAAAACTCAACGCAAATATCGTTTGCCAAGCGAAGCTGAATGGGAATATGCTTGTCGTGCGAGAACTAGTACGCCTTTCAATTTTGGCCATACTATTTCTGGGGATTTAGCTAACTACGATGCCGCACATTTATATCATGGAGAAAAGCTAGGTCATGCTAGCAACGGTACTGTCGAAGTAGGTAATTTTTCTCCTAATGCTTTTGGTTTGTACGATATGCACGGCAATGTTTTTGAATGGTGTGCCGATACTTGGTCGAACGATTATTACAATACTCCAGTCGATGGTAGTTCCCATGAAAACGGCGATCGTAATTTTAGAGTCTTACGGGGAGGATCGTGGGCTAGCGATGCTCTAAGTTGTCGTTCGGCATATCGCGAACCAAGAAATCCCACTTTGAAATATCAAACTATCGGTTTGCGTCTTGCTTGCGATTATGTATAGTATTAAGAGCCGCGAATCATTTCAGTAAGAAACAAAGATGAAACAAATTGTAATTGTAGGAGGGGGGCCGACAGGTGCAACGCTTGCTTTACTTTTGGTAAAACAGGGTATTAAAGTAACTTTAATCGAAGCAGCAAAAAGTTTTAATCGCGTATTTCGCGGCGAGGGTTTGATGCCGAGTGGCTTGGATGCGATCGAGCAAATGGGACTATCGAAAATATTAAAAAATGTCCCCAACAGACCGTTGGATGCTTGGGAATTTATCATCGAAGACAAGCAATTATTTCGAGTTGACGAACCTATGGGATCGGATCGTCCTTGTACTCTGGTATCTCAACCTCCTTTACTCGAAGCAATAATTACCGAATGCGATCGATATTCGGAATTTGAATTTATTCGAGGTGTTGCTGTTAGCGATTTGCTTTTGGGTGAAGGTCGCTGTATTGGTGTAAAATTAGCCGACGATCGAGAAATTAAGGCCGATCTTACGATCGGTGCTGATGGCAGGAATTCAGTTATTCGTCAGCGCGCTGGGTTAGAGTTGGTAAAGTCGCCGAAAAATATCGATTTGCTTTGGTTTAAACTGCCGTCTCACGATCGCTTTGTCAAAGATAATGTTTTTTGTGCGATCGCCAAAAATAATCGCGGTTTCAGCGTTTTTCACGGTGCAGAAACTGGAAAATTACATCTGGCTTGGGTAGTTTCAGCAGATCGAAAAACAGATTTTAAAAATACTAATTGGGCCGAAACTTTTGCTTCTTTATCTCCTGAATGGTTGGCCGAACATTTTCGCAGTTGTGCCGATAAAATAGAAACCCCCATTAAATTATCCGTGGCGATCGGTCTTTGTCCCAAGTGGTACGAACCAGGAGTTATCCTTTTAGGAGATGCCGCACATCCGATGTCTCCAATTCGCGCCCAAGGTATTAATATGGCACTAAGAGATGTTATTGTTGCTGTCGATCTGCTCGCACCTTTATTTACATCGGGGGCTAATTCCGATGCAATCGATCTGGCATTATCAAAAATTCAAGCAGCAAGAGAACCGGAAATCAAACGCATTCAAAAATTGCAAAAAAATGAAGCAATTCGTGCTGAATTAATTAAAAATAATCCAATTATTCGCTCTTTATTAAGTTTATTTTCTCCTTTAGTTGGCAATATAATTAAACAAAAATGGGTCAAAGATCAGTATCAAATGCGTCAAGGAATAACTACAGTGAAATTGATTGTTTGATAACTAACTAAATATAAAAAAAGTCAAGAGATCGATCGAAAACTTCAAAATTTCCGATCTTAAGATCTAAAACCAACTAGAAAGAACGACAACAAAGGCAAATAAGCCAATAAACTGTAAAAAAATAGCCGTTGTCATCGCCAGCGATCGCGCAGGAGCATAAATATAATCGTCTCGCCGAATTTGTTTTAAAATTATTTTATGTTCGATCGTCGCTCCAAACATAGCCAAAACACCCAAAACAATAAAACTCAGACCGACTAAATGCACTCCGAGATCTAATTTACTAGCAGATCCCAATTGCGATTGTTGTAAAGCTTGCAGAATTTTATCGATCGCAAAGCCAAAAGTAATTAATGACAAACAAGTACGAATCCAAGCCATTAGCGTGCGTTCTGCTGCTGCTCTATTCCGTTCTTTAGCAAGTTCGTTGGTGAGGTTAGGAGTAGGTTTTTGAGGTAATTCTGTCACTTTTTTAGCTTTTTATCTGCGATCGACATAATAATTTTAAAAAACTTCGATCGGCTTCCTGCTATTAAATCAACAATTTTTACATAAAAAGAGACTTAGTTTGGAACTCAGCAGTCAGAAATTATAAGCTTTTTAATTGTTTTTCATATTATTAAATAGATCGCCATATATTTTGTTATTTTTGTAAATTAATATTACCGACAAAGTAAAACAAAAGGTTAAATTGAAATGCACTTTTATGCACTTAATTTGGCAGAAATTGGTAATGCGTAAAAAAATTACAAATTTTACAGTGTAGATGTTGCAAGAAAACACTCACTTTAATTCAAATAAATAATTTTACGCAGTCGGAGGCAATAAGATCGTGAATCAAACTACACAAAACACAGCAGCACTACCAACTGATACTATTTTTCGTTACGGCTTACAGTGGTATTTAGATAGTATTAATGTGGTTGATGTTTGGCAAGATTATACCGGACAAGGAGTATCTGTAAGTGTATTTGACTCTGGAGTTGACCCCAATCACCCAGATTTAATTAACAATTACGATTCTGTCAATCATTGGGATACCGTAACTAATACAACATTAGATACTTCAAAACCTATTCCAGGTTCTCACGGTACTGGGGTAGCTGGATTAATAGCCGCTGAAAGAAACGGTCAGGGTATGATTGGTGTTGCTTATGATTCTACAATTGTTTCCATTTCCGATCCATTAATTTACAATCCAGTAGATGGTGTCGATTATCCCACTCGTATTGCTCGCGGATTTGCTCGCGCTGCTAATTTTGACGTATCTAATAATAGCTGGGGGTTTGGAAATCCATTTTATGGTAGTCCTAACTCGGCTTTCATCGATAATTTTAAAAATCCTCTCTTTCAACCTGCTGCTACCGAACTGCAAAATGCTGTTGCAACTGGGCGTAATGGTTTAGGAACTATATTCATAACAGCAGCAGGTAATACCCGTCAAGAAGGGGATGATGTTAACCTGCATAATTTTCAAAACAGTCGGTACAATATCACGGTTGCTGCGACTTCGCAAAGCGGTCAAGTTACTAACTATAGCACTCCTGGGGCCGCTTTAACGGTTTCAGCTCCTAGCGGTTTGGATGCTATTTCTACCGATATTTCTGGTGCGGAAGGTTATAGTCCTGGAAACTATACCTTTTTTAATGGCACTTCTGGCTCTGCTCCTTTGGTTAGTGGTGTTGTGGCTTTAATGTTAGAAGCTAATCCAAATTTAGGCTGGCGAGACGTTCAAGAAATTTTAGTTTACAGTGCAGTTAATTCCGATCCTACAAGCCCATCTTGGCAAACTAACGGGGCAACAAACTGGAATGGAGGGGGGTTGACCTTCAGCCACGACTTTGGTGCTGGTTTGGTGGATGCTAAAGCTGCGGTGCGTTTGGCAGAAACTTGGACGACTCAAAAAACTAGTGCAAATGAAGCTACCCCAGTTGTCGTAACTTCAACAGATACTTTGCTAACTATTCCAGATAACGATCCTAATGGTATATCTAGCACTGTCAATGTTGCTTCTGGTTTAGATATAGATTATGTCGAAGTGGATTTAAATATCGATCGCAATTTTATCGGCGATTTAGAAGTTACTTTAACCTCTCCAGATGGTACTGTCAGCACCCTAATCAACCGCCCGGGTCAAATGCTAGAACCAGGGCCAATACAAGAATTATTCGGATTACCTCTTCCTGTAAATGGCAGTTCTCAAAATAACCTCGATTTTGTCTTTGGCTCTACTCAGCATTGGGGCGAAACGGGTGTGGGTGATTGGACTTTAACCGTTAAAGATCTCAAAACAGGCGATTTAGGCCGCTTAAATAATTGGAGTTTAACTCTTTATGGCGACTCGATTACTGCTGACGATACTTATATTTATACAAATGAGTTAAGTTTAGTCGGGCAAGATCCAAAACGCCAAATTATTAACGATTTAGAGGGTATCGATACGATTAATGCTGCTGCTGTAACTAGCGATAGCTTTATCGATTTAAGACAAAATCAAATTAGCACGATCGCCACTAGAAATATTCAAATTGCTTCGGGTACTGTTATCGAAAATGCGATCGCTGGTGATGGGGCCGATCGTATTATTGGTAATGCAGTTGCTAACGATCTTTTTGGCGGTAGAGGTAACGATACTATCTCTGGTGGAGCTGGTAACGATACTCTGGTTGGCAGTCGCGGTGACGATCTTTTAACTGGTGGAAATGGCGCAGATAGCTTTAGTTTCGCCAAGATTGAAGGTATCGATACTATTTCTGATTTTATCTCCCAACAAGCAGATAAAATATTAGTTTCTGCTAGCGGTTTTGGTGGTGATTTAGCGATCGGTACTCTGGTTGCGGATGCTTTTCATGTCGGTAATGCTGCTGTCGATACTTTCGATCGCTTTATTTACGATTTTACTAGTGGCGGACTATTTTTTGATGTTGATGGTAACGGTGCAGCAGCGCAACAGCAGTTTGCTACCCTTTCTCCAGGTACTACATTAACTGCTACTGACATTCACATTATTGCCTAAGAATTAAGAGCGATCGCACCTAATCCCGTTTCTGTTTAATATTGCTACACTTGGTGAAGTCAGAAGCGGCAGAAGCCCGCGTCGGCGCAAGACGCAAGGGGTGGAAGGTA